>JAKABK010000001.1:0-16031 GCA_021796905.1 Actinomycetes bacterium | reverse complement strand
GGGGGTGAGCGGCTCGGGCGGCGCGGCGACCAGGCGCTCGTAGACCGCCTCGTCCCAGGGGACGAAACCCCGGGGCGGCTGGGAGCGGACGATCTTGCGCAGCTTCTTCGGGTCACCGGCGGCCTTCTCGACCGCCCGCTCGTTGTCGATCACGTGCTCGGGGGCCTGGACCACCACCAGACCGGAGGTGTCGTAACCGGCCCGGCCCGCCCGCCCGGCGATCTGGTGCAGCTCCCGGGCGGTGAGCAGCCGTGAGCTGGTCCCGTCGTACTTGGCGAGACCGGTGAGCACCACGGTGCGCAACGGGAGGTTCACGCCGACCCCGAGGGTGTCGGTGCCGACCACCACCCGCAGCAGACCGGCCTGGGTGAGCCGCTCGACGAGCCGCCGGTACTTCGGGAGCATCCCGCCGTGGTGGACTCCGATGCCGTGACGCACCAGCCGGTTGAGGGTGCGCCCGAAGCCGGGTGCGAAACGGAAGTCGGTGATCGCCTCGGTGATCGCGTCCCGCTGCTCGCGGGTGGTTACGGCGGCCGAGGTGAGCGCCTGGGCCTGGGCGACAGCGGCGGCCTGGGTGAAGTGCACGACGTAGAGCGGGGCCTGGTCGGAGGCGAGCAGGGACTCGATCGTCTCGTGCAGGGGGGTCCGGGAGTACTCGTAGCGCAGCGGCACCGGGCGCTCGGTCGAGCGGACGACCGCGACCGGCCTCCCGGTGCGCCGGCGCAGCCCCTCGACCACCCTGGTCGTGTCGCCGAGGGTCGCCGACATGAGCACGAACTGGGCGCCGGTCAGTTCGAGCAGCGGGACCTGCCACGCCCAACCCCGGTCGGGGTCGCCGTAGAAGTGGAACTCGTCCATCACCACCTGGTCGACCGGCGCCCCCGCCCCGTGGCGCAAGGCCAGGTTGGCGACGATCTCCGCCGTGGCACAGACCACCGGGGCCTGCGGGTTGATCGTCGCGTCACCGGTGAGCATCCCCACCCGCTCGGCCCCGAGCTGATCGCACAGGGCGAAGAACTTCTCCGACACCAGCGCTTTGATCGGGGCGGTGTAGAAGGAGCGGAGCCCGGCCGCCAGGGCCCGGACGTGGGCGCCGAGAGCGACGAGGCTCTTGCCCGACCCCGTAGGGGTGTCGAGGATGACGTGGGAGCCGGCGAAGACCTCGAGCAGCGCCTCCTCCTGGGCCGGGTACAGCGAGATCCCCTGACCCTCCACCCAGGAGACCAGGGCCTCGAAGGCGTCGTCGGGGTCGGTCCCACCGGGGCGGAGACCGGCGAGGGCGCCGGCGGCGAGGGCGCCGGCGGCGAGGAGCGGGTCGGCGGGGGCGCCGGCAGCGGGGAGCGGGTCGGCGGGGGCGCCGGCAGCGGGGAGCGGGTCGGCGGTCATCTCGGCTCCATGCTGCCCGAGGCGTGATCCGGAGCGGACCGTGAGCGCCGAAGTACCGGAGCTCGGACATGGCCGACTGACCGTCCGCTCACCCCCGGCGCAACGCCTCCACCGCCCCGGCGAAGACCGCCGAGCGGTCGCGGTAGTCCCGGAAGCGACCGAAGCTCGCCGCCGCCGGCGAGAGCAGCACCACCCCGTCGGGCCGGGCCCATGACCAGCCCTCCGCCACCGCATCCCGGAGGGCGCCCACCGACCTGGCCTCCAGTGCACCGGCTCGGGGCACTTGCTCGCTCGCTCCCCGACCGGCACCCCGACCCCCGGCGGCGCCCGCTCGGAGCGCGGCGAGGATCCGCTCCCCGTTGTCGGGTAGCGCGAGGAGCAGGGTCGGCGCCTCACGGGCCAGGAGCACGGCGGCGAGGGGGAGATAGTCGATGCCCCGGTCGTGGCCGCCGGCGAGCAGCGCCAGGCGCCGGTCGGCGAAGACCTCGAGGGCGGCGAGGGTCGGCAGCACATTGGTGGACAGGCTGTCGTCGACGAAAGTGACACCCTCGACCTCGGCGATCGGGTCGAGACGGCTCGGCAGGCGCACGAAGCCTCGCGCGGCCTCGGCGAGCCGGTCGGGGTCGTCGGCGCCCTCGACCCCGGCGGCCTGCAGGGCGGCGGCGGCCAGCAGGGCGTTGCGGCGATTGTGCGCCCCGAGCAGCCCGAGCTGCTCCACCCATTCCGTGCCGCCGGCGGCCGGGCCCTCCGGGCCGGGCACCCAGCGCACCCGCGGTCCGAGCATCCCGGCGTGAGCCGCCAGGACCGGGTCGTCACCGTTGGCGACGGTCAGCGCCGCCCCGGGCTGGGTGCACAGCGAGAGCTTGTCGGCGTAGTAGGTCTCGACGTCGCCGTGCCAGTCGAGGTGGTCGGGCGACAGCGAGGTGACCACCACCACCCCTGGTGAGCGGGCGACGTCGGCGGCCTGGAAGCTCGAGGTCTCGACTATCCAGAGGTCGGCGCCTCCGGGCGGAACGACGGCCGCCGGGTCCCATGGGGGCTCGCCGATGTTGCCCCCGACGAAGGGGCGCCGGCCGAGCCGGGCAGCCAGGTGGCCGGCTACGGCGGTGGTGGTGCTCTTGCCCTTCGATCCGGTCACGCACACGACCCGCTCCCCGGGGTGCTCCGAGAGCCAGAGGGCGAGCCCCCCGGTGACCGCCACCCCGCCGGCCTCGAGGGCGGCGACCTCGGCGGAGTGGCGGCTGATCCCGGGGGACTTGATCACCACCTCGCAACCGGCGAGTGCCTCCAGGCCACCGCCCGACGAGGACATCACCGCTTCGCCCTCCACCACGCCGGTTACCCGGTCGTCGACGACCGCCGCCGGCCGGACACCGAGAGCGGCGAGCCGGCGCAGGCTGGCGGCGCCCTCGACCCTCACGCCCCACACCCCGACCCTGCGGCCGGCGAGCTCAGACCAGGAGATCGCCGGGCGCATACCGCTCCGGGACCGCGCTCGGCCCGAGGGGCCCGAACAGACCCGACACTCCCTCCGACCCTCCGCCGCACCCGAGCCCAGCGGCCAGCTCGCCGAGCAGGGTCGTGCCCGCCCGGTCCGGCCGGGCGGCGGCGAGCGCCACAGCCGCCCGGCACTCGCCCACCTCCCCCACGCACTCCCACGGTTTGCGGTCCCCTGATCGGCCGGTCAGGGCCCGGAAGACCCCCGCGAGGGACGGGTCGGCGAGCGGCTCCCGTCCGTCCCAGACCGCGGCGAGGTTGGCTGCCGGAACGAACGGCGCCAGTACCAGGTCGATGAAGCAGCACTTCTCGCAGCGACCGCACCAGTGGTCGAGGCGTCGGGCCGGGTCGAGGGCGAAGGCCCGGTTGCAGCTGCGGAACACCCGGTGGTAGCGCTCGAGGCCGGCGAAGCGCCTCGCCACCCACAGCTCGCTCCACGGGCGCAGCCAGGAGAAGTACGCCGGCGCCACGCTGAACGAGCGGTCGAGGTCGGCGCGCAGCAGCTGCTCGAAGGTCCAGCTCTTGGACCACTGGTGGTTGATGCTGCGCCCGTCGTCGGTCTCGAGGTTGCCGATCGACGCCGACCACTCGTTGGACATGACCACCGCGTCGTGGCCCCCGAGGACCGCGGTGAGCACCGCTACCGCCGAGACGATCCCGGTGACCGGCACGTGACCGTTCATCCAGCCGTGCCGTTGCGGGCTCAGGATCGCCGGGTCGAGAGCACGCGAGGCGCGCGCGACGGGTAGACCGGTGACCGCCGCGGCGTCCTCGATCGCGGCGAAGCGGTCGCCCTCCCGGCTGAGCACGAACAGGGTCGCTCCCCCGGCCGGCTCCATTTCCCGGATCCCTTCGGCGGTGACGATCGAGTCGATCCCACCGCCGAAAGGGACGAGCGGGCGCTCGACGGGAGGCTCCCACGGCGCCGGGGGCCCGGCGGGGACACCACCCTCGATGCGCAGGCCGCGCAGGTCGAGCCCGTTGCGGAAGGCGAGCTCCCCCAGGCCGTCGACGTACCAGGCCCGGAGCGCCCCGAGCTCACCGTCGCGCACCGGCGTGGTCCCGAGGTCGACCACGGGGGGCGCTCCCGCCTTGTAGTAGGAGACGCCGGCGAGGAGGAAGACCAGCCTGGCAGCCTCGGCCGCGGCCGGAGTCGCCCAAGCCGCCGGGTCGGCGTCCACCCCGATGCGCTCGGCGAAGCCGTGACCGTCGAGGGAGTAACGGCACACGAGCTGCCCGGCGGCCGGGTCCAGTTCCCACCCGAGGTAGCGGAACGACCGGGCCGGACCGAAACCCCCGGTCGTCGTGGTGCTCAGCGCCGGCCCCCGCTGAGCGCGGCCGGCGCCGCATCCGCGTCCGGCACCGCATCCGCGATGCCCGCCCGGCGCTGCAGGCCGAGCCCGATGATCGTCTCCAGGAGCTGGCGGGGGTAGAGGGGCGGGTCGTCGGCCAGGGCCTGGTGGTAGAGCACGGTGGAGGGGGTGAGCCCGGGGAGGGTGTTGGCCTCGATGACCATCACCTCTCCGGTCTCGGTGTGGACGAAAGCGTCGATGCGCGCGTAGCCCTCGATCCCCAGGGTCTCGGCGACCGCCTCGATCCGGCGGCGGGCGATCTCGATCGCCTCTGGTTCGAACCTGCCGAGCGGCGGGACCGGCGGCGGGGTGATGTTGACCCCGGTGCCGCCCATGAACTTCTCCTCCAGGCTGAGCACCCCGGCGGTGGCGATGGTCATGCTCGGCGGCAGCGCCCTGATCCTGCCCGCGGTGCCGAGCACCCCGACGGTGAGCTCCACCCATCCGTCGCCGCTGCGTTCCCAGGCGAGCCGGGTGGTGCCGTCGTGGGTGGCGACGACCCGCACCCGGTCCGTCGGCACGAACGCCTCGAGCAGCAGGGACTCGACGCCGTCGGCGGGCAGCTCGACCACCTGGTCGGCGGACAGCTCGGAGAAAGTCCCCGCGCCGATCCGGCTGGCTCCCCGACGGAGGTGCTCGAGGTAGACCTCCAGCTCGCTCTCCCCGGCGATGGGCACGACCCCGGCCGAGCACCCGTCGGCCAGGGGCTTGACCACCAAGCGGCGGGTGCCGCACACCTCGACCGCCTGCTCCCAGACCGCCCCCGGGTCGGCCGGCAGCTCGACGCGCAGGCGCGGCGCGCTGGTCACCCCGGGGATCGCGGCCGCGACGACCGCCCGGCCGGTGCGCTCCTTGTCCATGGCGAGAGCCGAGGCCTCCGGGCCCGAACCGTTGTAGGCCACGCCGAGCGCGTCGAGGCGACCCTGGAGCGTCCCGTCCTCACCGGCACCGCCGTGCAGGGCGTTGAAGACGAAAGCCGCGCCGGCGACCAGCTCCTCGAGCGACACCTTCCGGGGTCGGGTGTCGCCGACCGAGAGCTGCCAGGCCCCGAGCCCGAGCCGGCGGGCCACGTCCCCGGCGAGCCCCCGGGTCAGGGGTAGCGAGCCCGACGCCTCCTCGCAGGCCGCGGCGATCTCCTCGACGGTGTGGCGCAGGGCAGTCGGGTACGGGAGCAGCCAGGCCCGCCCGTCGCGGTCGAGCAGCGCCGGGACCGGCTCGAAACGCGAGGAGTGCAACAGCTTCAACCACACGTTGGTCCCCGACAACACCGACACCTGCCGTTCGGCGGTCCCCCCTCCGAACAACACGACCACCGGTACCCGGGCGCCCTCACCCGCTGGGCGCTCCGTGCTCCCCGACCGCCACTCGGCTGTCCCCGACCGCCACTCGGCGAGGGGCAGCGCCAGCCCGGTGCGGGCCGCTGCGCGCGACACCACCAACCGGAGGGCGTCACGGTGGGTCATCCCGGCCTGGGCGGCCTGGATGAACAGGAAGCTGTTCTGCTCCATCCCGCTCACCGGGTTGACGTCGGAGACCATCACCTCCCCGTCGGGCAGCAACCAGGAGTCGATCCGGGCGAAGTCCCGCAGTCCGAGCACCGAGAAGACCCGCTCCGCGCGTTCCCGGACCGCGTCGACGACCTCCGCCGGGTACCGGGGCGGGCAGTGGTACCGGCTGTCGTCGCTCGGCAGGTACTTGTGGCGGTAGCCGAGGATCTGGTGGTCGTCGCCGTCCCGGTCGCGCAGCTCGACCTCGACGGGGGGCAGCGCCACCGGTCCCGTCGGGCCCTCGACGACCACCGTGGTCACCTCCACCCCCTCGACCCAGGGCTGCACGACGACCTGGCCGTAGCGCAGAGCCTTCTCGGCCACTTCCCGGTCCCGGTCCGCCCCGCAACGGTGCACGCTCACCCCGAGGCTCGACCCGCCGGCGACCGGCTTGGAGACCGCGACCGCCCCCGGGGCCACGACCTCCGCGATCGCCGCGGACACCCGGCCGGGGTCGTCGCCGGCGGTGACGAGAGCGTGGGGGACGGTCCGGATCCCGACCGCGGACAGCGCTCCGGCGCAGCGGTGCTTGTCGTAGGCGACCGCGCACACCTCGGGTGGGGACCCGACGTAGGCAACCCCCGCCTCCTCGAGGAGCCGTTGCACCCCGCCGTCCTCCCCGAAGGCGCCGTGCATCACCGGGAAAGCCAGGTCGCAGGCCCGCAAACGGGAGACGAGCTGCTCGCCGGTCAACGGGTCGACCCGATCGGGGAGCTTGAAGTCGAAGTCGTCGGGGGTGTTCGAGTACAGCAACGACCGGCTGACCGGGAACGCACGGCAGGCGACGTCGAAGTAGACCAGCTCCGCCAGCTCCACCCCGGGGCCCTCCAGGTGGTCGGCCACCGAGCGGGCCGAGTTCAGCGAGATGCCCCGCTCCGGGGATGGTCCGCCGAAGAGCAGGGCGACACGCACAGCCGCCGATCCTACCGAGCCCACCCGCGTGCCCAGCCCGCCGCCGGTCAGTAGCGGGTCAGGATGCGCTGCACGCGGGGCCCGAGGCGGGCCATCAGCTCGTGGGCGATGGTCCCCGCCGACGCGGCCAGCTCCTCGGGGGGTAGCGACCAGTCGTGCTGGCGGCCGTAGACGAGCACGTCGGTGCCGACGCCGGCCTCCGGGCAGGCGGTGAGGTCGACAGCCATCGAGTCCATCGACACCCGCCCGACGATCGGGCAGCGGACGCCGGCTACGACCACCACCCCGGAGTTGGAGGCGCTCCGGGGCACCCCGTCGTGGTAGCCGGCGGGCACTACACCGACCCGCCGGCCGCCGGCGGGGGCGGTGAAGGTCCCGCCGTAACCGACCCGCTCCCCGGCTGGGACGTCGACCACCTCCACGATGCGCGAGACGAGACCGATCGCGCATTGCAGCTCGGCCACCGCGGCGGTGGCCACCGACGGGTGGACCCCGTAGAGGCCGAGCCCCACTCGGACCATGTCGAAACGGGCCTCGGGGAACCTGATGGTCGCCGCGGTCGCCGCAGCGTGGCGGACCAGGCCGCCGAGCCCGTCGGCGGCGAGCGAGTCGGCCACCGCCTGGAAACGGCGGAGCGCCGCGTGGGTGGCCACGTCCTCGGCCGGGTCGTCGGCCGAGGCCAGGTGGGTCATCAGACCGGTGAGGGTGACCCCGGGGGAGGCGGCCAGACGGCGGGCGGCGTCGATCGCCGCTGCAGGGGCGAGGCCGGTGCGGTGCATCCCGGTGTCGACCTCCAGGTGCACCGAGACCTCCTCGCCTCCCGCCCCGGCGGCGAGGACCGCCTCCAGAATCTCCGGCCCGTAGACGAGTGGGGTGAGCCGGTAGCGCAGCATCTTGGCCATCTCGCTGCCCGTGCCGAGCAGGACCAGGATCGGAGCCGAGACCCCGGAACGGCGGAGGGCCACCCCTTCGTCGACGCCCGAGACGCCGAGCGCGTCCACCCCGGCCTCCTGGAGCACGCCGCTCACCGCTGCGGCGTCGGTCCCGTAGGCGAGGGCTTTCACCATCCCCATGATCCGCACCGACGGCCCGACCAGTCGACGGAAGGCGGTGACGTTGTCCTCGACCGCGGCCAGGTCCACGTACAGCCGCGTCGGGGCCATCGACTCCATCACGGCGACGCTCAGGTCCCCGAGACCGCGTTCACGGGGCGACTGCACCAAGACCGCGTCGCCGGCGCCGAGCTCCCCGACGAGCACCGCCCGGAGCCGGTCGAGGTCCGCGACGAGACGCACGTCGGCATCGGGAGCGAGGGACCGGAACGCTTCGGCGACCGACCGGTGGGAGGGCACGGTGAGGCCCCAGAGCGCGCTGGCCCCCTCGGAGACGGCGGCGGCGGCGAAGGCCGCGGCCGAGTCCGTGCCCGGGTGCTCGAGGGTCTCGGTGAGCGCCACCACCGTGCGGCGCCCCGGAGAGGCGAGGCGCGCCGCGGCCCGCACCGCCGAGCGCAGCGCGATCGGGTCGGGGGTGGCGACGTCGCGGACGATGCACGCTCCCGAAGGGCTGCGCCAGATCTCGGTCCGGCTCGAGGTGGGTAGGTAGGTGCGCGCCGCCTCCAGCAGCTCCGCCCCGCCAGCCCCGAGCAGGAAGGCCGCGCTGAGCGCGCTGCGCACGTCGGCCAGTACCGCGTCCGAGGGGGTCCGGACGACCACGACCCCGGCGGCCCCGTCGGGGAAGCCGACCTCCGTCGCGAGGCCTTCCGGGACCCGTGCGGCCGGCGCGAACCGTGGCAGTCCGGGCGAGCTGCCGGTCACCAAGCGGCGCGCCGCTCCGAGCGGGATGGCGGCCAGCTCCGGGGCGTCCTCCCCGACCAGCACGAACGAACCGGCCCGGAGCCGGCGGGCGATGGTGAGCATCTCGCCGGCGTGCGCCCCGCGGTCGGCGAAGCGCGACGACCAACGGGAACCGAGGTTGGTGACGACCACGTGGTCGGGCCGGACGACCCGCTCCAGGCGGGCCATCTCCCCCGGTTCGGACACCGCGACCTCCACCACCGCCAGCTCGCAGTCAGCTGGGCAGGCGAGCACGGCGAGCGGCACCCCGACCTGGCTGTTGTAGCTCCCGGGGCTGCCGTGGACCCGCGCGGAGCAGCCGGCGAAGTGGACGAGGGCGTCCTTGGTGACCGTCTTGCCGTTGCTGCCGACGACCGCGACGACCTCCGCCCGGAGGCGCCGGCGCCACCAGGCGGCCAGCGCCTGCAGCGCCCGGAGGGGATCGTCCACTTCGACCAGCGCGCCTCCGTGCTCGTCCCCGGGTCGGAGCCGACCCCGGGCGACGACCGCGGCGACCGCCCCGTTGGCGAGGGCGTCGCCGACGAAGCGGTGACCGTCGCTGCGTGACCCGGCGAGCGCGAAGAAGACGCTGGCCCTGTGGATCCTCTCGGAGTGGATCGTCGCCGCTTCGACCACCGTTGTCGGGTCCGGGTGCCCGAGGAGGTCACCGCCGACGATCCCGACCAGCTCGGCGAGGTTCACCGGGTCCATACCGCCACGATGCCACGACCGTCGCCCTTCGCCCGGACCGGGGCACCTGGGTAGGCTCCGCGCAGCCGCCGACCCCGGGAGGGACCGTGACCGACTCCACCGAACGTCCGCACTCGAGCGAGCAGGGCCCCGGCGTCACCGGGGACGCCCCCGGTCCCGAGGTCGACCGCAGCCTCCTCGACGACGCCGGGGGGCTGCTCGACGACACCGTGGCCCTCCGACGCCGGCTCCACGCCCACCCCGAGGTCGGCAACGATCTCCCCGGCACCCAGCAGGCGGTCCTCGAGGCCCTCGACGGGCTCGACCTGCGGGTCGAGACCGGCAGCACGGTCTCGTCGGTGGTCGCGGTCCTCGACGGTGACGAGCCCGGTCCGACCACCCTGCTCAGGGGGGACATGGACGCCCTGCCCATGCCCGAGGACACCGGCGTGGACTTCGCGTCCGAGGTCGACGGTCGGATGCACGCCTGCGGTCACGACACCCACATGGCGATGCTGGTCGGGGCGGCACGTCTCCTACGCCGCCGCCGCGCCCAGCTGCGGGGCCGGGTGGTGCTCATGTTCCAGCCGGGAGAGGAGGGTCACGGTGGAGCGAAGCTGATGCTCGACGAGGGCCTCCTCGAGCGGCACGGACCGGTCGACCGGGCGTTCGCGATCCACGCCATCGCCAACCTGCCCTCAGGTCTGGTCACCACCCGCCCCGGGACGCTGATGGCTTCGGCCGACGAGTTCCGGGTGACCGTCACCGGGCGGGGCGGCCACGCCTCGATGCCCCACGACGCCGTCGACCCGGTCCCGGTGGCGTGCGAGATCGTCACCGCCCTCCAGACGATGGTCACCCGGCGGGTCCCGGCGTTCGACCCGGCGGTGCTCACCGTGACCCGCATCCAGACCGGCACCGCGTTCAACGTGATCCCCGAGGTCGCGTACTGCGACGGCACGATGAGGGCGGTCTCCGACGCCAGCCGGGACCGCCTGCTCCAGGGGTTGCGGGAGGTCGCGGAGCACGTGGCCGCCGCCCACCGCTGCAGCGCGGTGGTCGACATGGTCGACAACGGCTACCCGGTGACGGTCAACGACGCCGCCGCCGCCGAACGGACCCTCAGGACCGCCACCGCCCTGCTCGGCGAGGCCCACGTGCTGGCGATGCCCACCCCGGTGATGGGCGCGGAGGACTGGTCCTACGTGCTCCAGCAGGTCCCGGGCTCGATGGCCTTCCTCGGCGTCGCCCGCCCCGACGACGCCAGCCCGGCACCCAACCACTCGAACCGGATGATGGTCGACGAGCCCGCCATGGTCCACGGTGTGGCGCTGCACGCCGCGATGGCCCTGACCGCCTGAGCGGACCCGGAGCTCAGGCCCGGGGGAGCGCCACCCCGACGGCGTGGATCGCGAGTCCGGCGAGGGCGCCGACGACGGTGCCGTTGAGCCGGATGTACTGCAGGTCCCGGCCGACGGCCAGCTCGATGCGCCGTGAAGCGGCCTCCGCCGGCCACGCCTCGACCTGCCGGCGGATCAATACGGTCACCTCCCCGCCGTAGCGACCGACCGCCCAGGCGACCGCCCGGCGGAGACCGCCCTCGAGCTCGTCGTGGAACCGGGTGTCGGTCGCCGCGCGACGCCCCTGCTCGGCGATCGCCACCGCTACCCGGTGCGCGAGCGGGCCGCCCGGGTCGTCGAGCGAGCGGCGCAGACCGTCCAGGGCGTCCCCGAGCACCCGACGGACCAACCCCGAGCTCTGCGGGTCGTCGAGCAGCCTGGCGAACAGCCCGTCGACCCGGGCGACGGCGTCGGGATCGTGACGGAGGTCGAACGCGAGGCGGCGGAGCAGGTCCTCGAGGGCCAGGCGAGCCGGATGGTCGGGTTGCTCCTCGATCCGGGCCAGCTCCGACCGGGCGTCGCGCAGCAGCCGGCTGACCAGCCGGTCGGTGGTCATCAACGCGGTGAGCCAGTTGCGCTCCTCCAAGAAGCGTTTCACGACCGGGTGGAGGGCGGCCTCGTGGGCCGCCAGGTACTCCCGGCAGCGGGCTGCGAGCAGGTCCACGAGCGGTCGCTGCGCTCCCCCGTCCACCGCCCGGGCGAGGATCCGCCCGAGAGCCGGCGCCCACGAACGCGGACCGCGGTGGCGGCGGGCCAGGTCCAACAACGGCTCCTCCAGGCCCGTCGCGTCGAAGGACCCGAGGACCGAGGCCAGGGCCGAGGCCACCCCCCCGGCGAGCCGGGTGGCGTGGTCCGGGTCGGCCAGCCATACCCCCACCCGCTCGACGACCCGGCTCTCGGCCACCTGCGCCTCGAGCACCTCCGGGGTGAGGAAGTACCCGGTGACGAACTCCCCGAGCTTGGTGGCCAGCTCGTCTTTCTTGCGGGGGACCAGCGCCGTGTGGGGGATCGGCAGCCCGAGCGGCCGGCGGAACAAGGCGGTCACCGCGAACCAGTCGGCGAGCCCACCGACCATCGCCGCCTCCGACCCGGCGACCAGGTACCCCCGAAGGCTCGACGGTCCGAGAGCGACCGTCGAAGCGACGAAGACCGCCGCCGCGACCGCGAGGAAGCCGACGGCGGTGAGCTTCATCCGTCGGAGGCGGACCTCCGGCCGGGTCGGGTCGGAGGCGCCGGCACTGCCTCGCACGCCCGCGGCTACCAGGGTTCCGGACCGGTGACCACCGGGCGGTCGCTGCGGCTCCACTGCGACCAGGAGCCGACGTACAGCCTTCCGGGGGGTAGACCGATTCGCTCGATGACGAGCAGCGTGTGGCAGGCGGTGACCCCCGAGCCGCACGACGAGATCACCTCGGGCCCGCCGGCGACGACCCCGACCGCCGCTAGTCGGGCTCGCAGCTGATCGTCGGGCAGGAGCCGCCCGTCGGGCCCGAGGTGGTCCCGGCACTCGAGGCTGCGCGCCCCGGGGATGTGGCCGGCGCGGGGGTCGAGGGAGTCGGGGGCCCCCTCGTAGCGCTCCCGCGCCCGGGCGTCGAGCAGTACGGGGAGCGCCCCGTCTCCGCCCACCCCGGCACCGGCGCCGCCCGCCCCGTCTCCGCCCACCCCGGCACCGGCGATCGCTTCGACCTCCTCCATCGACGCGATCCGCTCGGCCGGCCAGGGTCGCGAGGTCCACTCCGGCGCCGGCCGACCAGACCCGCCGTCGGGCCCCGGGCCGGTCTCGACCGGCCCGGTCCAGGCGTCGAGACCGCCGTCGAGCAAGGAGGCGTCCTCTCCGAGTGCTCTGAGCATCCACACCAGCCGGGCGGCGATGATCCCCCCGGCGTCGTCGTAGGCGACGACCGGGGTGCCGTCCCCTATCCCCGCCCGGGTCATGCCCTCGGCGAATACCGCCGGGTCGGGCAGCGGGTGTCGTCCCTCGGAGGGATCGGGCGGGCCGGCTAGCCACCTGTCGAGCTCGACGTGGACGGCTCCGGGGAGGTGCCCGGCCTCGTACGCGGCCCGACCGTCCCGTCCGTCGGGGTACCAGCGCACGTCGACCACCACCGGGCGGGGCACGGCCGAGAGGGCCTCCGGCCCGACGAACGGGCCTCCGGGGCGGCGCCCGGTCACGGTATGTGGGCGAGGTTGTCGACGATCCGCTCCCCGATCGAGCGGTCCCCGTCCAGGTGCACCAGGCCCGCCGCCAGGGCGTCCCCGCCGGTGAGCCGTCCGGTGGCGAGACGGACCCACGTCTCACCGCCGAGCCCGACGCGGGCGACCGGGTCGGTTCCCGGATCGGAGGGGACCGCCCGCCCGCCGACGATCGTGTACGTCGCCTCCCAGGGCTGATGACCGTCGACGGAGACGACCAGCGCCACGCTGCACCCCTCGCCGGGCGCGACCCGTTTACCGACGACGAAGCCGAGGCTCGACATCAACCGCTCGATCGCTGCCGGCGCGGCCGGGCCGTCGAAGCGCCACGGGCGTCCGGTCGCCTGGCGGATGTCCTGCTCGTGGACCCAACAGTCCATCACCCGTATACCCATGAAGGTGGCGTAGGGGACCTCGCCGATCGGGCTCCACCCGGGCCGCGCCAGCTCCTCGTCGCTCATCGCGCGCAGCGCCGACAGCCGGGCGGCGGTCACCTCGTCGAGCTCGGCGACCAGCTCCGCGGTCGGCCGACCGCGCCAGTGCTGCACCCACGCCTCGTTCATCTCGCCGAGGCGGTTGCGCACGTGCGGCCCGGGCGGAGCCGACGGCGGGGCGGGGCGGCCGAGCAGGGTGGCCTCGGTACCGGCGACGTGAGCCACGTGGGCGGCCACGTCCCACCCGGGGCACTCGGTGGGGGCGTGCCATTCGCTCTCGTCGAGAGCATGGGTCAGCGAGGAAAGATGGGCCCAAGTGTCTTCCAGGCAGTCGATGAAGCTCCGGTCGGTCGAGCTGTCCCCCTCTCCCGTCACGGCGCCGGGTGCTCCACGGTCCGCCACGCCCGGGCGTCGAGGTAGGTGGCGAACGCCGCCTCGATGGCCGAGCGGTCCGCCGGGGTCTTCGGCCGGCGCAGCTCGTAGAGGGTCGGGATCTCCTGCCAACCCTCGACCAGCTCCCAGAGCCTCACCGCAGCGGGACCGCCCGGCGGGTCGAGGACCACCGGGCCGAACACCGCCACCCCGCCGTCGAGCACGAGGGTGGGCACCCCGTGGCCGCCGTGGCGTTCGACGCAGCGCCGATGGTCGGCGAGCACCTCGTCACCGGTGCTCGGATCGGCGAGGGCCTCGTCGACCCGGGCCGGGTCGACACCGAGCCCGGCGAGGACCGAACGGGCCCCTTCGGGGGTGAAGGTCGGCTCGCCCCGCTCGAAGAACGCCTCCCCCACCGCCGCGTACCAGCGGTCCACCAGGTCGGGGCCGTCGCGCCGCAGCAGGGCCCCGACCCGCATCTGCGACCAGCCGTAGGACCAGGCCCGCTCCCAGGGATGCTTCTTCCCCTCCTCCCGGTTGACCTCCTCCAGGCTGAAGAACCGCCAGTCGATCTCGATCCCGAGCATGCGCCGGACCTCCCGGAGCCAGATCGACGTCCGGTAGGCCCAGGGGCACATCGGGTCGAAGTAGACCTCCACCGGCACCCGACCGACCGTACCAGCAAGGATCAGCCGACTTCCGCCCGGACCGCGAACAGCTCCGGGAAGAACCTCCGGTCGACGGCGGCCCGCAGGTACCCGACCCCGTCGGACCCCCCGGTCCCGGGCTTGGTGCCGATGATCCGCTCCACGGTCTGGAGGTGGCGGAACCGCCACAGCCTGAAACTGTCCTCCAGGTCGACCAGCTCCTCGCACGCCTCGTAGGCCACCCAGTGCTCGGTGGTCCGCTCGTAGATCTCTCGCAGGACCGGCACCAGCGCCGGGGTGAACGACCAGGTGACGGTGACGTCCCGGCCGAGCACCTCTGCGGGCACCGGGTAGCCCCGGCGGGCCAACCACGAGAGGAACTGGTCGTAGACGCTCGGGCGAGCGAGACTGTCGGCGAGCATCTCCCGGGCGAGGGGATCGGCCTCGGCTCGCTCGGTGACCCGCCGGTCCTTGGCCCCGAGCGCGTGCTCGATCGCCCGGTACTGGTAGGACTGGAAGCCCGAGGAGGTCCCGAGCGCGGATCGGAACCCGGCGTAGTCGGAGGGTGTCAGGGTGGCGAGCACCGCCCACTGGTCGGTGAGGCTGTGCAGGATCGACTTGACCCGGGCGACCGCCTTGAACGCCGGGCGGGGCCGGTCGGACTCGAGGCAGGCCGAGACCGCCCGCAGCTCGTGGCGGACCACCTCGAACCACAGCTCGCAGGTCTGGTGCATGACGATGAAGAGCAGCTCGTCGTGGTGCTCGGGCCGAGCGAGCGGCCGTTGGAGACCGAGCAGCTCACCGAGGTGCAGGTAGTCGCCGTAGGTGGAGTCACGGGCCATCGCGCCGTAGCGTACGGCGGGTGACCTGGGCCCGGCCGATCCCGACCGTCGGCGACCCGACCAGCGCGGCGGAACGCGCCGCGGACCCGACAGGCTGGTCGATGGGGGCGGCAGCGGTGGAGGGCTTCGCCCGGCTGGTCACCGCCCGCCGGGACATCCGCCGCTTCCGACCCGACCCGGTCGAGCCGGGGACACTTCGCCGGATCCTCGAGGCGGCGCACGCGGCGCCGTCGGTCGGGCACTCCCAGCCGTGGCGGTTCGTGCTGGTCGAGGACGCCGTGACCCGCCAACGGGCGGCGATCCTCGCCGACCGCCAACGCCTGGCCCAGGCCGCCGGCATGGACGAACGCTCCGGGCGCCACCTGCTCGACCTCGACCTGGAGGGCATCCGGGAGGCGCCGGTCGGGATCGTCGTGTGCTGCGACCGGCGGGCGGCTGCGGGCGGGGTGCTCGGCAGGGCGACCTTCGCCGACACCGACCTGTGGTCGTGCGCTTGCGCCATCGAGAACCTGTGGTTGGCTGCCCGGGCGGAAGGCCTCGGGGTCGGATGGGTCACCCTCTTCCGGCCCGACGACCTGCGGGACCTGGTAGGCGCCCCCGACGGGGTCGAGACCCTCGGGTGGCTGTGCGTCGGTTGGCCCGACGAGCGCCCCCCCGCACCCGGCCTCGAACGTCGGGGCTGGTCCGCCCGCCTGCCGCTCGACTCGGTGGTCCTGCGGGAACGCTGGCCGTCCTCGGGGGCCCCCGCCCCGCCGACCTCCCACCTCGCCCCGCCCACCCCGCCATCCCCGTCGGGCGCCCCGCCGACCGGGCCCGTCCTGGCGACCGAGCCCTCTCCGTCGGTCGCCCCGCCGACATCCCACCTCGCCCCGCCATCCCCGTCGGTCGCCCCGCCGAGCAGGGCAGCGGTGGTCGCCGCCCGCGACG
>JAKABK010000111.1 GCA_021796905.1 Actinomycetes bacterium | reverse complement strand
GTCCCGTGGACGACGTCGTGACGCCCCGGAGCACACCGGCAGCTACGAGGACGAGCTGGCGCTGCTCGTGGTGCACGGGGTGCTCCACCTGCTCGGCATGGACCACCTCGACGACGACGAGGCCGAGGAGATGGAAGGCCGCGAGCGCGAGCTGCTCGCCCGCCACCACGGGGTGATGACCAACCCGCGCTTCCGGGCGCGCGCCGGCGAGCACGGCTCTGACGGGGGCGCATCCCCACCCGCCGGAGACGGAGACCACGGTCCCGACGGCGGTGGCCCCACCGACCGGACATGATCGCCGTCGCCGACCCCCCAAGTCACCACTTCGGGCCGACCGACATCGGCCTGGTGGCGGTGATCGTGGTGCTGATCGTCCTCACCGGGTTCCTGGCGCTCTCGGAGACCGCCCTCACCCGGATGTCCAAGGTGAAGGCGGCCAGCCTCGTCGAGGAGGGCCGTCGAGGGGCGGGAAACCTGCTCAACCTGGTCGAACGGACCGAGCGGGTCCTGCCGGTCGTACTGTTCGCCTTGGAGATCTCCACCCTGGTCGCCGCCACCCTCGTAGGTGTGGTCGCCGCTCACGTCTTCGGCGCGGTCGGTGTGGTGGTCGGGACCGTCTTCGAGATCCTGGTGATCTTCGTGGTCGCCGAGCTGGCCCCGAAGACCTGGGCGGTGCAGCACTCCGAGCGCGCCGCGCTCCTGGCAGCGCCGGTGATCCGGGCGCTCTACGCGCTCTCCCCGCTGCGCTGGGCGACCCGCGCCCTGATCAGGGTGTCCAACGCCATCCTTCCGGGCAGCGGGATGTCGGACGGCCCCTACACTTCCGACGAGATGATCCGGGCGTTGGCCGACACCGCGGCGGAGGAGGCGGTGATCGAGACCGAGGAGCGCACCTTGATCCACTCGATCATCGACTTCGGCGACACGGTGGTGCGCGACGTGATGATCCCCCGCCCCGACATGGTGGCGGTCGAGTCGCACGCTCTCGTCGCCGACGTGGTGGACATCGCGATCGGCGCCGGCTACAGCCGGATCCCCGCCTACGGCCAGGGGATCGACGACGTGGTCGGGGTGGTCTTCGTGAAGGACCTGCTGAGAGCGGTGCGACAGGACCGGGGCGCAGATCCGGTGTCGACGGTGATGCGCGAGGCGCACTTCACCCCCGAGAGCAAACGGGTCTCGGAGCTGATGCGCGAGATGCAGGCCGGCAAGTTCCACATCGCGATGGTCGTCGACGAGTACGGGGGCACCGCGGGCATCGTCACCCTCGAGGACCTGATCGAGGAGCTGGTGGGGGAGATCAGCGACGAGTACGACGTCGAGTCCGCCGACGTCGAGCGGCTCGCCGACGGTGGGCTGGTGGTCAACGCCCGGATGCCGATAGACGAGGTCAACGAACTGCTCCCCGAGCCCGGTCTCCCCGAAGGCGACTGGGACACCGTCGGTGGCCTGGTGTACTCCGAGGCCGGTCACGTGCCGACCGAGGGCGAGGAGGTCGAGGTGGGAGGTCACCGGCTGCGTGCCGAAGGGGTCTCCGGTCGGCGGATCGGTCGGGTCCGCATCGAGCCGCCGAGGCCGATGGAGTCGGCCGATGCCTGACGGGGCCGGTGGGCCCGCCGGGCCCCCGGCGCTGCGCTCGGGGTTCGCGACCCTGCTCGGCCGACCGAACGTCGGCAAGTCGACGCTGCTCAACACGATCCTCGGCCAGAAGGTGTCGATCACCTCGCCGGTCGCCCAGACCACCCGCAACCAGGTGCGTGGAGTGCTCACCCGCCCCGACGTGCAGGTCGTCTTCGTCGACACCCCCGGCATCCACAAACCCCGCAGCCTGCTCGGAGCCCGCCTCAACGACACCGCTCAGGACGCCCTCTCCGGGGTCGACGTGACGCTGCTCGTCATCGACGCCACCCAGCCCTTGGGGAAAGGGGACCGGTTCGTCGCAGACCTGGTCCCGGGCTCGGCGCTGTGCGTGGTCAACAAGGTCGACGTCGCGGGGCGAAGGGCGGTCCTCGAGCAGTTGCAGGCCGCCGCGACCCTCGAACTGGCCGAGTACTTCCCGGTGTCCGCCCGGACCGGGGAGGGGGTGCCCGCCCTCGTCGAGGCGATCGTCTCTCGCCTGCCCGAGGGAGAGAGGCTCTACCCCGAGGACATGGTGACCGACGTGCCCGAGGCGCACTGGGTCTCCGAGCTGGTCCGCGAGCAGCTCCTGGCGGTCACCCGGGAGGAGGTTCCGCACTCGATCGCGTGCCGGGTGACCGAGTGGGAGTGGCCCCGGGTCCGCTGCGAGATCCTGGTCGAGCGGGACAGCCAGAAACCGATCGTCATCGGCCGGGGTGGCTCGGTGCTGAAAGAGGTCGGGACCCGGGTGCGTTCCCAGCTGCCGCCCGGCGCCTACCTGGAGCTGTTCGTCAAGGTCGACCCGGGTTGGCAGAGCCGCCCGAAGGCCCTGGAGCGCCTCGGCTACTGAGCAGCCCCCGGCCCGTTGGCGGGCCGGGCGAGGCGGGCCGGTCGAGGGGCGGGAGCGAGGCCCGGCTCGTCAGGCGACGAGCGCCTTGGTCGCCGCGGTGAGCGCGGCGAGCCCCTTCTTGGCGTCGCTGAAGAGCATCGCCGTCTTCGGGTCGGTGTACAGCTCGTTGTCGATCCCGGCGTAGCCCGACGCCATCGAACGTTTGATCACGATCACGTTCTTGGCCCGGTCGACGTCGATGATCGGCATCCCCGAGACCGCGTTGCCGGGCCGGCGGGCGGCGGGGTTGGTGACGTCGTTGGCGCCGACGACCAGCGCGACGTCGGCCCTCGGCATCTCCGGGTTGATCTCGTCCATTTCCTTCAACTGGTCGTAGGGCACGTTCGCCTCTGCGAGCAGCACGTTCATGTGCCCCGGCATGCGGCCGGCGACGGGATGGATCGCGTAGGAGACCTCGACCCCCCGCTCCTCGAGCACGCTCGCCAGCTCCCGCAGTTCGTGCTGGGCCTGGGCGGCGGCGAGACC
The DNA here is from genome assembly GCA_021796905.1 of Actinomycetes bacterium. Taxonomy (GTDB): domain Bacteria; phylum Actinomycetota; class Acidimicrobiia; order Acidimicrobiales; family Palsa-688; genus JAKAQB01. Next base: position 3,537 of record JAKABK010000111.1, on the reverse strand, counting down.
GTAGCCGGGGACCATCACCACCCGCTCGGCGTAGGCGAGCTGGAGGGCGGCGTCGTCGACCTGCACCGAGCGGACCTGGGCTCCTCCGGCGCCGGCCGTCTCCACCCCGGCCGTCCCGGTGCCGAAGCCGCCGGCCATGATCGCGGGGATCGAGCGGTTCATGGCGTCGGCCATCAGCTTGGTGAGTATCGCCCCCGACGCCCCGACCAGGGCGCCGGCGACGATCAGGATCACGTTGTCGATCACGAAGCCGGCCATGGCGACCGCGGTGCCGGTGAAGGCGTTGAGCAAGGAGATCACCACCGGCATGTCGGCCCCGCCGATCGGCAGGACCAGGAGCGCGCCGACCCCGAGCGCGGCGACGACGGTGAGCACCAGCACCGGGAGGCTGTCGACCCGGGCGACGACCGCTACCGCCGAGCCGACCGCGAGCGCCGCGAGCGCTGCGTTGAGCGCCCGGCCGCCGGTGAAGTGGACCGGTTGGCTGGCGTAGCCCTGCAGCTTGGCGGCGGCGATCAGCGAGCCGAGGAAGGTGACCGAGCCGATGACCACGTCGAGGACGGTCGCGAGGTCGGTGCCCGATCCCTGGGTCGGGCGCCGGGCGTAGTCGGCGACGGCGATCATCGCCGCCGCCCCGCCGCCGACAGCGTTGAACAAGCTCACCAGCTGCGGTATCGCGGTCATGAGCACCGAGCGCGCCGCCCACAGCCCGACGGCTGCGCCGACCAGGGCGCCGACGACCAGCACCAGCCAGCGGGTGAGGTCCATGGTCCCGCCGTCGGCCACGACCGCCACGGCGAACCCGACGGCGACGATCATGCCTCCCGCGGAGATCCGGTTGCCCCGGCGGGCGGTCGCCGGTGAGTTCATGAAGTGCAGGCCGAGCACGAAGCAGACCGCGGCGAGCAGGAAGGCGAGATCGGCGCCCTCCTGGAGGGTCACGGTCGGTCCCCGCCGTCGTCGGGCCTCGCTGGTGGCGCCGGGCGCTTCTTGAACATCTCGAGCATCCGGTCGGTCACCGCGTACCCGCCGACCACGTTGGCGCCGGCGAAGGCGGCAGCGAGGAAGGTGAGGACATAGCCGAGCGGTCCGTGAACCTGCGAGGACAGCACTATCACCCCGACCAGGACCACCCCGTGGATCGAGTTGGCGCCCGACATCAGCGGGGTGTGCAGCGTCGCGGGGACCTTGCTGATCACCTCGAAGCCGACGAGCAGGGCGAGGACGAAGACGGTGAGCTCGCTCACGAAACCGTGGGTCACGCAGTGGCCTCTTTCGGTGCGGGCCGCCCGAGCAGGGCGGCGGTGGCGGGGTGGACGAGCTCGCCGCGGTGGGCGACGACCACCCCGGCGGTGATCTCGTCGTCGAGGTCGACGCGCAGCTCCCCGTCGACCACCAGGTGGGACAGCAGCGCGCTCAGGTTGCGGGCGTAGGCCGCCGACGCGCTGGTGGCGAGACGTGACGCCAGGTCGGGGGCCCCGACGATGGTGACCCCACCGGGGGTGACGACCACCTCGCCGGGCACCGAGCCGGCCACGTTGCCGCCGAGCCCGGAGGCGCCCATGTCCACCACGACCGAACCGGGTCGCATCGCGGCTGTCGCCTCGGCGCTCACCAGCTCCGGGGGGCGTCGTCCGGGCACCTGGGCGGTGGTGATCACGATGTCGTGGCGGGCGATGTGGCCGGCAAGCTCCGCTCGTTGGGCGGCGGCCTCCTCGGGGGTCAGCTGCCGGGCGTAGCCGCCTTCGCCGGCGGCCGGTCCGACCGAGGCGAGCTCGACGTACTGCGCGCCGAGGGAGCGGACCTCGTCGCGAGCCGCCGGTCGCACGTCATAGGCGCGTACCACCGCCCCCAGTCGGCGCGCGGTGCCGATCGCCTGGAGGCCGGCGACGCCGGCACCGAGGACCAGCACCTCGGCCGGCTTGGAGGTACCGGCCGCGGTGATGAGCAGCGGGAAGTAGCGGCCGAAGTGCTCGGCGGCGACCAGGACCGCCTTGTAGCCGGCGGCGTTGGCCTGGGAGGACAGGGCGTCCATCGCCTGGGCGCGCGGCAGGGTCCGCGGCAGCCCGTCGAGGCTCACGACGGTCACCTCTCGGGCGGCGAGATCGGCCATCGTCTCGGGGTGCAGCAGCGGTTGGAGGAGACCGACGACCGCCTGACCGGCGCGCAACGCTCCGAGGGCGGGCAAGCCGACACAGGCGAGGACGTCCGCCTGGTCGAGGCCGGAGCCGGCGGCGACGACGGTGGCCCCGGCCTTGTCGTAGTCGGAGTCGGGGTAGCCCGCGTCGCGCCCCGCCCCGGCCTCCACCACTACAGCGACCCCGGCGGTCCCCAACCGGCCGATCACGTCGGGGGTGAGCGCGACCCTCCGCTCACCAGGCGCCACCTCCTTGGACACCACAACCCGGACCGTCACGCGATCTACACCCCTACCCTCGGGCGGCGGGAGCCCGGTGACGGCCCGCACCACGACGTCAAGGACGGCATGGTAGTGCCCGGTTCACAGCGGCCCGTTCGACCGGGTCGGGTCCCGCAGCGGTGCGAGCCAGGCCTCGACCTCCGAGCGGAGCCGGGTGCGCCGCATCGGCGGCAACGCCCGCACCAGGTCCCAGCGGTAGCGGGCGGTCGCCAGACGGGGGTCGAGGACCGCGACCACCCCCCGGTCGTCCGCCGAGCGGATCAGCCTCCCGGCTCCCTGGGCGAGCAGGGTCGCGGCGCGTGGCAGGTCGATCAGGCCGAACGCCGCCCGCCCGAGGCGCTCCCGGCGGGCCTCGAGCAGCGGGTCGTCGGGTCGGGGGAAGGGCAGCCGGTCGATCACGACCAGCGACAGCGACGGCCCGGGGACGTCGACGCCCTGCCAGAACCCCATGGTGGCGAACAGACAAGAGTGCTCGTCGGCGGCGAAAGCCGAGACGAGCGCCGGCTTGGGCAGGTCGCCCTGGGTGAGCACCGGCCAGGGGACCCGTTCGGCGACCAGCGCGGACGACCTGGTCATCGCCCGGTGCGAGGTGAACAACGCCATCGTCCTGCCGCCAGCGGCGTCGATCAGCGCGACCAGCTCGTCGACGGCGGCGGCTTCGAAGCCGGGGTCCTTGGGGGGCGGGAGATGAGCGGCGCAGTAGAGCAGCGCCTGGTTCGGGTAGTCGAACGGGCTGCCGACGTCGAGGCTGTCGGTGCTCGCAGCCGGGAGACCGACACGCTCGACGAGGCGAGGCGGGACCGTCGCGCTGGTGAGCACACCGGTCGGTGCGTCCTCCCCGGCCCACAGCGCCCGGGAGAGGAGCCCGCCGACGTCGAGGGGTGCGAGACGCGCCGAGGGGGACTGTCCGGTCCCCTCGACCCAGGCGACCATCGTGTCGTCGGGCTCGAGGAGGGCGTCGAGGTCGCCGGAGAGGTGCAGCGCGCCCTGCTGGGCCCGCATGCGCCGTGCGGAGTCGTCGTCACCGGGCCGGCCGTCGGGCTTGCGGCGCAGCGCGGCGTCGAGAGCCGCCACCCGTCCCCGGGCGACGCCGAGGGCGCTGGCCAGCTCCTCGCCGT
>JAKABK010000110.1 GCA_021796905.1 Actinomycetes bacterium | reverse complement strand
GTGACGATCCCGATCAGCCCCCGGCGCAGCACCAGGGAGCCGATGACGTGGCGCTGCGCCCAGGGCAGCGACGCCTCGGTCCCGGCTCTGCCCGTAGTCTCCTCGACCAGCATGCGCTCCCCCCCAACTGCACCCGTCCTCGACAGGCGCGTATATCAGAGCGGCGTACTATATCTGCCCGGACTGCTACCCTCCGATCGCGGGCCGGTAGCTTCGTGATCATGCGTGCGATCGTTGCCACAGCCGCCGGGGGACCCGAAGTACTGGAGCTCTGCGAGCGGGAGGAACCGGTGCCCGGGCCCGGGCAGCTGCTGGTCGAGGTGGCCGCCGCCGGTGTGAACTTCATGGACATCTACGGCAGGCAGGGCCGCAAGCCCTATGCCGGCGACCCGCCGTGGACCCCCGGGGCCGAGGGCGCCGGCACCGTCGTCGCGGTGGGGGAGGGCGCGGGTGGTTTCGGCCCCGGCGACCGGGTGGCCTGGGCTTCGGCTCCGGGGAGCTACGCCGAGTCCGTGCTCGTAGACGCCGAGCGAGCGGTGACCGTCCCCGAGGGGGTGGGACTCGAGACGGCGGCCGCGGTGATGCTGCAGGGCCTCACCGCCCACTACCTGTGCCACAGCACCTACCCGGCGGGTACCGGGGAGGTGGCGGTGGTCCACGCCGCCGCCGGCGGGGTCGGGCTGCTGCTCACCCAGATGTTGAGAGCACGCGGCGTGAGGGTGGTCGCGACGACCTCGGGGGGGGCCAAGGAGCAAGCAGCCCGCCTCGCCGGAGCCGAGGAGAGCGTCGGCTACGAGGGGTTCGTCGAGGCCTCCCGGCGGCTCTCGGGTGGGGCGGGGGCGGCGGTCGTCTACGACGGGGTCGGGGCGGACACCTTCGACGAGAGCCTCCGAGCCCTCGCCCGCCGGGGGTACCTGGTGTCCTACGGGTCGGCGAGCGGCCCGGTGCCCCCGGTGGACCTGCTGGCGCTCACCGCTGCGGGATCGGTGTTCGTCACCCGCCCGACCCTTGGTGACTACCTGGCGAGCAGGCAGGAGCTGGAGTGGCGCACGGGCGACCTGTTCGGCTGGATCGCAGCGGGGGAGCTGACCGTCAGTATCGGCGCCACCTACCCGCTCGCCGACGCTCCCCGGGCACACCAGGACCTGGCGGCGCGGCGGACATCCGGGAAGCTGTTGCTCCTGCCCCGCTGATCGTCGGGGAGTCGCAACGAGGGTAGTTTGACCGCAGCGGCCGGTGCCCTCGGGCCGCGGCGCCGAGGGACCCGGTGCGCCGAGGGACCCGGGCCGTCGCGCTCGGGGCCCTACGGGTACGAGACGCCAGTAGTGCAGAGGAGGGAGCGCATGGACGGGAAGGTGGTGGCCGCCAGGGAGGGGCGGCGCCGAGGCGAGGAGCTCGTCGGGTTGTTGGACGCAGTCATCGGTCCGCGCCTCGAGGTAGGGATCCGCACCTGGGACGGCTCCGCTCTCGGGCCGGTCGGCGCCCCGGCCACGATCGTCGTGCGTTCCCGGGCCGCGCTCGCCCGTGTCCTGCAACGCCCCGGCCAGCTGGGCCTGGCACGAGCTTTCGTGGTCGGGGACCTCGACGTCGAAGGCGACCTGCTCGAGGCCCTGAACCGGGCGGCGTCGCTCGAGGGGGTCCTGGCGACCGCCGCCCAGTGGGCCGAGCTCGCCCGGATCGCGGGCCCCGGCGCCCTCCTGCCACGCCGGCCACCCCCGGAGGAGGCACGCATGCGGGGACCGCTGCACAGTCTCGGGCGGGACCGGCGGGCCGTTACCCACCACTACGACGTCTCGAACGACTTCTACCGGCTGCTGCTCGGGCCGTCGATGACCTACTCCTGCGCTCTGTGGTCGTCGCCCGACGAGTCGCTCGAGGCAGCCCAGCGCGCCAAGCACGAGCTGGTTTCCAGCAAGCTCGGCCTCTCCGAGGGGGCACGTCTGCTCGACGTCGGCTGCGGCTGGGGCGGGATGCTCGAGCACGCCGCCACCGCGCATCACGTCCGAGGTGTGGGGATCACCCTTTCCGAGGCGCAGCGACGCTGGGCGGACAAGCGGATGGCCGACGTCGGCGCCGACGTGGAGATCCGGGTCCAGGACTACCGGGAGCTCGACGACGGTCCCTACGACGCCATCAGCTCGATCGGGATGTCCGAGCACGTGGGCGAGGCCAACCTCACCGCTTACTTCTCGAAGTTGTTCTCCCTGCTGGGTCCCGGCGGGAGGTTGCTCAACCACGCGATCAGTGCCCTGCCCGCGGCCCGCCGTCGGGCCAGGTGGCCGACCCCGGTCCGCTGGCCCGCGCTGGTCGGGCGGCGGGACCGACGAGCTTCGGCCATCGCCCCCGACAGTTTCATCAGCCGGTACATCTTCCCCGACGGCGAGCTGGTCGAGGTCGGCACGGTCGTGTCGTCGATGCAGCGCGTCGGCTTCGAGGTCCGCCACGTGGAGAGCCTTCGGGAGCACTACGTACTGACACTTCGCAGCTGGCTCGCGAACCTGGAACGGCACTGGTCCGACGCGGTGGCCGAGGTCGGGGAGCGTCGCTGCCGGGCTTGGCGGCTGTACCTGGCGGGTTCGGCGTGGAGCTTCGAGACCGGCAGGATCGGTGTCCACCAGGTTCTCGCGGTCAAGCCGGACAGAGGCTGCTCCGGCATGCCGTTGCGCCCCCGCTTCGAGTGACCGTCCCGGTCCACTACGGCTCCCGCCCGTAGACTGGCCCGACCACCATTCAGGGAGGACTTTCCCATTGGGACTGTCGATCGGGATCGTCGGCCTGCCGAACGTCGGCAAGTCCACGCTGTTCAACGCCCTCACCGGCAACCAGGCCCTGGCCGCCAACTACCCGTTCGCCACCATCGACCCGAACGTCGGGGTCGTCGCAGTTCCCGATCCCCGCCTCGCGCGCCTGGCGGAGCTGTACCGCAGCGAGCGGACCGTGCCGGCGACGGTCACCTTCGTGGACATCGCCGGCCTGGTGCGGGGAGCGTCCAGCGGGGAAGGGCTCGGCAACCAGTTCCTCGCCGCGATCCGCGAGACCGACGCTGTGTGCCAGGTGGTGCGGGCCTTCGAGGACCCAGACGTGGTGCACGTCGACGGTGCGGTCGACCCGGGCGCCGACATCGAGACGGTCAACACCGAGCTCGTCCTCGCCGACCTGCAGACCATCGACGGACGTCTGGTGAAGCTCCAGAGGGAGGCGAAAGGCAAGCCCGAGGCGCGCGGCCTCCTCGACGCCGCTCTCGTCGCGCGCGAGGTGCTCGACGGGGGGGTGCCGGTGTCGGCGGCCTCCACGCAGCTCGACGTCGCCGCCCTGGCGGAGCTCCACCTGCTCACCGCCAAGCCGTTCCTGTACGTGTTCAACGTCGACGAGACCGCCATCGGCGACCAGGCCCGGGCCAAGGAGCTCGCCGCGCTGGTCGCCCCGGCGCAAGCGGTCGCGCTGTGCGCCGGGATCGAAGCCGAGCTCGCCGGCATGGACCCACTGGGAGCAGCAGAGCTCCTCGCCGGCTACGGCCAGCACGAAGCTGGCCTGGCCCAGGTCGTCAGAGCCGGCTTCGAGGCCCTCGGTCTGCAGACGTTCCTGACCGCCGGCCCCAAGGAGGCGAGGGCTTGGACGATCCGGCGGGGAGCGACCGCTCCCGAGGCGGCCGGGGTGATCCACACCGACTTCCAGCGCGGGTTCATCAAGGCCGAGGTCGTGAGCTACGACGACCTGATCGAGCTGGGGTCGGTCCCGGCTGTCCGGGCTGCCGGGCGCGCCCGTCTCGAGGGCAAGGACTACGTGATGCGCGACGGCGACGTGGTCGAGTTCCGCTTCAACGTCTGAGGTCGGGCCTGAGGGCCGCAAGAGCCCTGGTCATGGCGTTGGGACAGGAGGTCCTGGACGCCGCGGTCCTCAGCCAGTCCTCAGAGCGTTGAGCGGTGCCGTCCGGAAGGCGGCCTCGACGGCGGCTCGGGCCCGATCGTGATCGGCCGGCATCGGGTGGGTGTAGGTGCCGGGCACGACGCCCGGGGTGTCACCCAGGTAGTCGGCAGTGGCGGCGACCGAGACACCCTCCGACAGCAGCACCGAGGCGAAGGTGTGGCGGGTGTCGTGGAAGCGGGCCGTCGGCGACACCTCGGCGCGTCGCCTGGCCTGGCGCCACAGGTACCCGAAGCGGGCTGCATGGACTGCTCGCCCGGCCTCGTGGAGCAGCAGCCCGTCGACGCCGGTGCCCCGAGCCTCGAGGAGGGCGGCGAGCACCGTGACCGTCGAGTCGGCCAGGGGCACGGTGCGGTACGAGTTGGCGGTCTCGAGCGGCCCGAAGCTCGTCGGCAGTCCCCCCGACCTGCCGGTGACCAGTTGACGGTCCACCGTGAGCTCCCGGCGCAGGAAGTCCACACGGTCGACGGTGAGCCCGACCGCCTCGCCATGGCGCAGCCCGCAGCGCGCCCCGAGGACGAGCGCCACTGCGAACGACGGGGCCGCCGTTTCGATCAGGCGGTCGATCTCCTCGGGCGTGAAGGGCACGACCAGCGCACCGTTCACCTTCGGCCGCCGCACCCCGCGAGCTGGGTTGCGGGCGATGAGGCCGTCGGCCACGGCTGCCCCGAGCATGGAGCTGAGTTGTTGCTGGAGGGCGACGCCGGCGGTGCTCGGCGCCAACCTGCGGCCGGCCAGCCATGCCTCGACGTCGCCACGGCGGAGTGGACCGAGCGGTCGGGCGCCCAGCACCGGCAGCACGTGGTTGTCGAAGCGGGTGCGGACCGACTCGCGGGTCGAGGGGTGCCACGGCTGCCGTGCCGACCACGTGCGGTAGAAGTCCGTGACGGTCGTGCGGGACCGGGCGGGGTCCACGTAGGCCCCGGTCAACAGGTCGTGCTGCACCTGGACGAGGTGGCGCTCGGCGTCCGCCTTCCGAGCGACAGCCTCGTACATGCGGACCCGGCCGAACATGTCGCCGAGCCGGCCGACCTGGGTGGCCAGCAAGGCACCCAGCGGCCATGAGCATGAGCCGGCCCCGCTCGCTTTGCAGGGACCGGAGCAGGTTGTCCAGGGCGTGGCGTCGGAAGCGGACGCATCCCGGATCGCCGCTCGGGTCTATGTGGCCGGCGCCGACCACGACGATTCCTACCCTCCTGAGATGCCAGCACGACTCGAGCAGGCGCTCAGTGACGCTGGCGTGGGTCACCACCTATCCCGAGGCGCTGAACGGCTGGACGATGACTGACGCCGCAATTCACAACGAGGCCGGCGCCGAACGCCACTGGCGCGAGCTGGCGCCCCTCTTTGCCGACACGCTTTGCTCCCGTCCCCCCTCGGCGACCCCGATGGCGACGGCTGGTTCGCTGGTCACGTCACCGAGGAGCTCTCCCGGGCAGAGCGGGCAGAGGTCCGAGGGGACTTCACCTACCGCAGCGGTGAGATCGCTGTTGAACTCGAGTACCTGGCGAAGGGCACAGGTGCCGACCTCGTCACCGTTGGACGCTTCGCCCACCCCCATCTCCACCTCGGCGGCGTCCCGCTACGGCTCCTTGCGCAGTCCCGTCACCCGGTCCTCGTGGCCCCATAGCGGAGGTCGTAGACGCTGGCGAAGCGAGGGATGGGGAGGAGGGAGCTGCTCTCAGCAACCCGGTGTCGGGTCTCTCGTGGCGAGGCGACGCGCAGGTCCCCAGCCTGTGTACCGTAGACCCAGCCTGGCCTGAGGTGTCCCACCGGCATCGACGGGGTCCAGCCGCGTTCAGGCTCACCCGGTTGGGCCGTCGCCATCCTCGCCGTCCCAGGACGCCAGGCTGGCACGGTGGCGGGACACCTTGGCGCCAAGCTCTTCCCGGAAGGCCTCCAGCCGGGCGAGCTTGACCCCCACCTGGGCCTGCAAGGTTTCGAGGGCTTCCAGCCCCTCTTCGAGCAGCCGCCGCCGATCGGCTCGAGCGGCCGTGGAGCGATAGCGATCCCGGAGATCATCCAGGTGGTCCTCGGCCGAGATAACCGCCCGGATCTCCTCCAGGTTGAAGCCCATGAGGCCCTGCAGCTCCCGGATGCGACCGACTCGTTCCACGTCGGCTTCGCAATAGCGGCGGCTACCCCCGGGGCGGTGGTCGGCGGGGCGAAGTAGGCCAACCTCTTCGTAGTAGCGAAGCGTTCGCTCCGATACCCCCATGCGAGCCGCCACCGCCCCGATACCGAGAAGGCCCCCCTCGGCTCCGGTCTCCAGGGGGTCCCCGGGCCTGGGCGTCCTCTCCGGGTCAGGTCCCTTGGGCCGGTCGGTACGCGTGTCGCCCATTGGCCTCACCCCCGAGCCTGGCCGAGGTCGAGGTCGACACTGTGGTCCTCGGCGGAGCCGAGACTGAGCGACATGGCCACCGGGTGGAACCCGCTTGCCACCACGGTGTAGTCCCCCTCGGCCAGGTCCTCGAAGCGGTAGGTACCGTCGGGCCCGGTGATCACCTGGGCGACCACCTGACCGGTGGCGTCGGTCAGGGTGACGCTCGCTCCCGAAAGCGCCGTCCCGCTGGCTGCCTGGCGGACCACCCCGGCCAGGGTGGTGGTCCCGACGAGGGCGAAGTCGCAGGTCGCGACCGCCCCAGG
>JAKABK010000109.1 GCA_021796905.1 Actinomycetes bacterium | reverse complement strand
AGCGACCAGGTCGAGCTCGACGCGGTGCGCGCCGCTGGTCATCACGAGCACAGGCCCGTCATCGGCCATGAACACCAGGCTGCTGGCGATGGCGCCGACATCGCAGCCCAATGCGCTCGCAGCCTCAGCGGCGCTACGGGCCGACGAGTCGAGCTGGCGCACCTCGGCCCCGGGGGCCATCTCGCCGAGTGCGACGACGACAGCGGCAGCGCTTCGGCGGAGCCCCTCCCCGGGTGGCACGGCCGGAGCTTACCGCCACCCGGTCCGCCAACCCACGCGACACCGCCGCCGGGAGCCCCCCGCGACGCTCGCCGAGCCGATGTCAGCCCGGGGACGGTCAGCTACTGGCGTTGTCGATCACCTCGATGCGGTTCCCGAACGGATCGTCGACATACAGACGCCGGACCCCGGGGAGCTCCTCGTCCCAGCGCCAGGACACCCCTGCGTCTCGGAGCTTCGCGACGAGGTCGTCGAAACCATCCACTCGGAAAGCGGGGTGCGCCTTGCGCGCCGGCCTGAAGTCCTCCTCCACCCCGAGATGCACCCGGACGGTCCCCGAAGTGAACCAACGACCTCCCCGGGACGCGAGGGGCTCCGGCTTCGCTACCACGCCGAAGCCGAGCAGGTCGCGGTAGAACTCCTCGGCCTCGGCCTCGCGACCGGCGGGCATGGCGAGTTGGACGTGGTCGAGCGCTGCGACACGGATCCTCACGCGACGGATCCTTCCACAGTGACCACGGGCTGGCCCGGTGACATCTCAGGTGCGCTCCGCCGACTCGTGAGACCGGCAGGCACCGCCTGGCCGGATCGCAGCGGCCCGGCCCGGGGGCAGAGCCACCGCCTGGAGGTTCCTGCCCCGAAGCGAGGAGCCGACCGGGTCCGGACGCCCGGGTGGTCCCGGCCCTTCCCGCCTTCGACCCGGGGTGGGTTGACAGGCTGCCAGGGTGTCGGTCCCCGTGACAGGTGGGCGCGCCACGAGTCGTCGATCGGCGCCCATCAGGCGCTTCGGGAAGCTCGTCACGGCCCCGCCCGTCACCGCGACAGGTCGGGCTGTTGGTCACCGGGGGTCCGCTGGGCTGGCCCGGCGCCACATCGATCTGATGACCGTGCTCCGGATGGTCCTGGCAGCGCTCCGGTCGGCCCGAAGCCGAAATGCGCGGACGAGCAGGGTTGCGACCGGTCCCTGGCATGCCCCCGGCGGCCATCAGCACGGCGAGGGGGACTCGGTGGGCGGCGAGCACGGTCCCCGACATCAGTACCCCGCTGCGGTCGGCAAGCACGTACCAGGGCAAGGCGACGGCGTAGGATCGATCGGCGAGGTTCGACGTGAGCTGGGTGCCAACGAGGAGCCGGAAGCCTCGCTGGCGCAACGATCCGGAGCTGCGGGGATGCCGGGCAAGATCCGGTAGCGAGGCGACCGGATGAGCGAGTAGCAGAAGCTCGACCGGGGCCGATCCGGCTGGACGCGTGAGGTCCGCGAGCCGCTCACGGACCCGGGCAGCAGGTGCCCGGTAGCTCCTCGTGGAGTTCTTCGAGCTCCTCGACCGTGAGATAGAACACGTCCTGGCTCTGCGCCGCCGTTCGCCACCGTATCGGCTACAGGTCGCCCTGGTCTCCAGCCAGGCACGGTAACGGGCGAACTGGCGCTCCCGCATCACCCGCTCCAGTGTCCCGGCCGCCAGCTGGGCGTCGGTGTCGTCGTGGGCAGAACCCCGGGCCCAGCACGAGCATGCGCCCTGGCCGTGCCGACCCCCGGCCGCACGATCCCGGTCCCCTCGACCGAGCGCCGGCCGATCCGATAGGAATGCGTGATGAGCAACTCCGAGGACTTCAACCAGACGATCATCGCCGAGTTCCGGGCCAACGGCGGGAAGGTCGGAGGGCCCTTCGAGGGCACCCCGATGGTCCTCGTCCACCACCGGGGGCGCAGGTCCGGCGTGGAGCGGGTCAACCCGCTCGTCGCCCAGCCGGTCGAGGGCGGCTGGGCGGTCTTCGCCTCGAAGGCCGGCGCCCCCACCCACCCCGACTGGTACCACAACCTGATGGCGGCGCCAGCGACGACCGTGGAGGTCGGCGATGAAGTGCTGGAGGTCGTGGCGAGGGAGGCGACCGGGGAGGAGCGGGAGCGGATCTGGTCCCGCCAGAAGGAGCTGAGCCCCGGTTTCGCCGACTACGAGGAGAAGGCCGGCGGCAGGGTGATCCCGGTGGTGGTGCTGGAGCCGGCGGGCTGATCACCCCGGGGTGACGGTCGCCGGGCGGTCTCAACCGGCGAGCCCGGCGGTGCGCATCGCGAGCAGCACCGCCAGGCCGGCGAACGCTCCGGGAAGACCGATGCGCACCCCGGCCCGGGTGACGTCGACCGCCCGGACCGTCACCTCCATCCGCCGGACGGTTTCGACCCAGAGCAGGCTGGCCAGGGTCCCGGTGACCACGAGAACCGGGCCCATGTTGACCCCGACGAGCACCGCCCACAGCTCGGAGCGCGACCCGTTCACCCCGGGGAGGATCACGAGCAGCGCCGGCAGGTTGTTGATCAGGTTGGCGGCCAGCGCGGCGACGCCGGCGGCCCGGGCCAAGCCCGCCACCCCGGTGCCACCGCCGAGCCAGCTGGAGACGGGCAGGTGGCTCACTGCGCCGGTGGCGAGCACCCCCAGCGAGACCGCCAGCGCTGCGGTGCCGACCGGCACCACCCGCCACGGGGGTCTCCGCAGCCCTCTGCGCCCCAGGAGCACCGCGTCGGCGGCAAGGGCGACCTCCCACTCGGAGAGCCCGGCGTAGCGGCCGAGGACGAAGCCGACCAGCACGGCGGCGACCACCACCCCGCCCACCTCCAGCGCCCGGCGGGCTCCGGCGTCGAGCTCCGCTGAGCTCCCCTCCTGGCGCGCTGGCCCACCGAGCCCGGTTCCGCCCGGCGGCGCCGCAGACGACCGGTCAACGCCCTCGCCGACCACACGGCGGCGGAACGCCCGGCGGTAGGCGACCCAGCCGATGGCCACCGCAGCGAGAGACGGGAGCCCGAGACGCTCCAGGAACGCCACGGCGGAGGCGCCGGTCTCGGACGCCGCGATCAGGTTGGTCAGGTTGGACACCGGAAGGGCCGACGAGGCGAGCCAGGACAGCACGAGCGGCTGGAGGGCGAGTACGAGCGGGTCGAGACCTTCCCGGCGGGCGATGCGGATGTACAGCGGTGTGAGTAGTACCACGGCCGCGTCGAGGTTGAGGACTGTCGTCACCCCGGCGGCGAGGACCCACAGCCCACCCAGCGACCTGGAACGGGAGCCGACGAGGGTGGCGGCCGCCTCGAAGAACCCGAGCTCGTCGAGCAACACCGACAGCGGAACCGCGGCGAGCAGGAAACCGATCGGCGCCGCCAGCGAGCGCAGCGCGGTCTCGCTCGCCGCGGTGCCGGTGGTGCGGGCCAGCAGCCCGGCCGCGGCCGCCACGACCGGGGCGACCCACGCGGGGAGGCCGAATGGGCGGCCCAGTGCGCCGGCGACACCCACCAGCAGGAGGACGACGGCCAGTGCACCCAAGCTCAGACCCCTCGGCGGTACCGGCGCACGGGGCCCTGCCCGAGCGCGACACCGGGGGCTGCGAGCGAGGCCGCCGAGCTGACCACAGATCCGGTCGGCGTGGAGGCTCGCCTGGGTGCGGATCGTTGCGCGTAGGTGGCCATCGAACAGGCGCATCGTAGGGGGCGACGCAACCGACGTAGGACGGGGCGGCGGCTGGACCGTCCCGGTTCAGCGGGGGGGGCGGACCTCGGGTCCGGGTCCGGGGGACGCCGGGGGGTGGTCCCGGACGGCCCGGATCGCCGGCGAGCGAGCCAGCCCGTAGACGCCGGCGACGGTGAGGACCAGACCTCCGACCTGGGCGACCACTGCTGCGCCGGAACCGGCGAGCGTCTCGTGGAACGCCCAGGCGCCGATCATGACGCTCACCACCGGGTCCACGACCGACATGGTCGGGAGCGACAGCTCGAGGCGACCCGCCGAGAAGGCACTCTGGCCGACCAACAGCCCGGCGAGACCAACAACGACCAAGGCGTACGGCGTCCAGTGCAGGAACGTCCGCAACCCGACCTCGGCGAAGAGCTGACCGGTGGTCTTGGTCAGGGCAGCCGATATCCCGTAGAGCACACCGGCGCCGGCGGCCAGCAGGATCGGGCGGGCAGACCCGCCGGCGCGCTGGCCGGCAGTCACCAGCGCGCCTGCGCTGCCACAGCCTGCGGTCAGCAGTAGCAGCCACGTCGACGCTCGGACCGAGGACCTCCCGGCGGCAGGGGACGCGGCGACGAGGAACAGAGCGAGGCCGACGCAGACCGCGAGAGCGGCGAGGTTGTCGGAGCGGCGCGGGCGTTCGCCCGAGACCCGGGCGCCGAGTGGCACAGCGAAGAGCAGGCCGAGGACCATGAGCGGCTGTACGACCACGAGTGCGCCTGCTGAGAGGGCGACGAACTGCAGCACGTAGCCCCCTCCGTCGGCGAGCACCCCAATGAGCCAGGACGCTCGCCGGGCGAGGCCGGTGAGCAGCGAGAGCCGTAGGGCACGGCCGTCGGGCTGGGCGATCGCGGCTCGGTGCTGGAGCACCGAGGCCACGGCGTACAGGAGGGCAGCCCCGAGAGCAGCCATGACCGCCAGCACCGTCCTCACGGTACCGACATCGGCACCAGCCCGCCGGGCCGGTCTGCCAGAATGTCAGGGCCGGGCGCGTGGTGGAACGGTAGACACAGCGGGCTTAAACCCTGCGGCCTCCGGGCGTGAGGGTTCGACTCCCTCCGCGCCCACCACGTTTTCGGCGCAAAAGCGCTGGTCAGAGCGTCGTTAGCGTGACGAAGGACCGGCATGGGACACGTATGGGACACGCAAGATCCCCGGCAGGTCGGTCGGGGACGGTCCGCAGCGGGCGCCAGAGGGCAGAATCCGTACTCCGCGATGGACCTGCGAGGCAGGCCGAGGTCGCCACCGAGCGCGCGCAGGAACGCTTCCCGGACGGGCCTGACCAGCAAGGCCATCGCCATTGAACGGCATGATCTCCGCCGACCCCTGCTTGCGCCCTGTGCGGTCCGCAGGGCACCTCCGCGGCGACCCCACCGCAGGTGCGCAGCCGCCGGCGTTCGGCGTGTAGGATCTGGACGGAACGGTGAGCAGAGCTAAGTATTAGCGGGGGGAGGTCAGGACCTCCCCCCGGCCCCCTCTGGCGCCGGGCGCGTGCTGTGTCGAGCGGGTTGCCGGGCCGGCGGAGCCGGCCCTGTGCGCGCACGCTGGGTGGCGCGTACGCTTCCTGCCGGTCTGGGTGATCGTCTCGCGGTGGGGTGGGTGATGGCTCCGAGCGTGGTGAACATCAACGAGGTCCTCGACGGGCACGTCAGCTTGGACGTGACCTGGGTGGACCGGCTGTATCTCAACGGGTACGTGCCGATCTTGCAGGTGGGCGGCCAGGTCGAGGCGTTCTGCAAGCGGCATCTGGGCAAGCCGATCGCGTCGCCGGCGGTGATCGAGAAGATCGGCAACCGGTTCCGCCGCGACGTCGACGCGTTCGCCAAGGCCCGGCAGGTGCCGGTGTTGCACCTGAAGGGCCCGGACCGTTCTCGTTGGGATGACCGCAAGCTGGATCATGTCCGCCCGTATCTCGACGCGGCGGAACGAGCCCGCCGCTACGGGGTGGTGGCGATCGTGGCCGCCCAAGAGCTCCAGTGGGTGTTCGCCGCGACGAAAAAGACCGGGCCGGGCGGCGGGGTGTATTTCGACTGGCGCAAGACCGAACGGCGGGTGAGTTGTTACTACTTCTACATCCACGACCGCGAGTTCGGTCCCGGGTTCATCAAGATCTGCACCTACCTGGCCATATCCGATCAAGGTGTGGCTCAACGGGCACGAGTGGGCCAAACGCCAAGCGGCCCGGGCCAGGGTCGATTTCCAGCCGCTGGCCAACGGGTTCGCCGCCGCCCGCCGGGCTGACCGGCTCCAAGCGATCTGTGACCGGCTCGGGCCCGCCGACATACAAGCGGTCTTCGACCGGTGGACGGCCCGGATCCCGACCCCGCTCGACGAGGCTGAGCGTGCCGCCGGCTACTGGTGGGCGCTGTCGATGCGCCAAGTCGAGGTGTCCCGCACCCTGGTGTTCGACCACCCGCAACGGGCCCGCAGTTTCTTCGAGTCCCTCGTCGCTGACAACATCGACCTCGGTCGCCCCGAGACCCTCCGGGTCATCTTCACCGGAGGACGGCGCGGCCGACCCCTCAAAGACCCCACCCGCACCCGAGTGGTCACCCAAGGCACCGAGGTCCACATCGACTTCTCCTACAAGCACTCCCGCGTCGAGCAATACCTGACAGACCGAAAAGCACTCCGCGTCGAGACGGTCATCAACAAGCTGTCCGATGTCGGAGTTCTCGCCCGCCTCGAGCATGTCCCCGAACTGGTCGCGATCGCCGCTGCGATCAACACCCGGGTGCTCGAGGCAGAGCGTGCCGGCCAGGGCTGTGCCATCGGCTCTGCGCTCTTCGAGCGCATCCACCAGCCCTACGCAAGGGAGGGCCAGCGAACCGGAGCGTTCCGCTTCGGGGACCCACGCGCC
>JAKABK010000108.1 GCA_021796905.1 Actinomycetes bacterium | reverse complement strand
CGTGCTCAGCCGCTCGTCGACGGTCTCTACCGCCACGTCGAGGACCCGGCGCAGCTCGCCGGTCTCGGCCAGGGCTTCGCGGGCCGCGGGGCCGATCCGCCCCGACAGGGAGCGGGGCAGCCCGACTACGACCCCCACCGCCTCGTGCTCGGCGGCCAGGTCGGCGAGGGCCTGTCGGTGGGCGCCGGTGCCGGGGTCCCGGGCGACGAAGGTGACCGGGGTGGCGACCCGCTGGCCGGAGTCGCAGACCGCGACACCGATGCGGACCGACCCGAGGTCGACCCCGAGGACCCGGCCGGCGGCGGGGATCGTGGCCGCGGTCGACCTCACCCCGGCGCCCCGGCGCCCAGACGCGCCCGGAGCGAGTCGAGGGCCTCGTCGAGGCGGGCGACGTCCCGGCCCCCGGCCTGGGCGAGCTCGGGGTTCCTGCCCCCCCCTCCCCCGCCGACGATCCGGGCGGCGCCGGAGACCAGCTCCGGGGCGGCGGGTGTCTCCCCGGGGGCGACGGCCGCGACCAGGGCGACCTTGGAGCCGTCAGGGGAGCCGCCGAGCACCACGGTTCGCACCCCCTCGGTGGAGCGGACCGCGGCGGCGAGGTCCCGTAGCGCGTCGGCGGGGAGCCCGTCGCGGCGGGCGACGACCACCCCCCCGGCCGCCGAGGCGGCGAGGACCCGGGCTTCGCCGGCAAGGGCTGACTGGCGGGCCGAGCGCGCCGCGGCTTGCGCCTCGCGCAGCTCGGCGAGCCGGCGCTCGACGGTCTCGACCACCTCTTCGGGGGTGGTCCGCAACAGCTCGGCGGTCGCCCGCAGGCGGGTCTCGGCGTTGCGAAACCGTTCGAGGCTCCCGAACCCGGTGGTCGCCTCCACCCGGCGCAGGTTGGAGCCGATCGAGGCCTCCGAGACGATCTCGAACGGGCCGATCTGCCCGAGACGGTCGACGTGGGTCCCCCCGCACAGTTCCACCGAGTGGGCCCCGGCGTGGAGGACCCGTACCCGCTCCCCGTACTTCTCGTCGAAGAAGGCGATCGCGCCGGCGGCGTCCGCGTCGGCGCGGGACATCTCGGTGACGACCACGTCAGCGTCGGCGAGGACCTCGGCGTTGACCAGGTCCTCGACCGCGCTGATCTGCTCGGGGGTGAGGGGCGAGTAGTGGCTGAAGTCGAAGCGGAGCCGTTCGGGGGCGACCAGCGAGCCGTGCTGCTTGACGTGATCGCCGAGCACGCTGCGGAGCGCCCAGTGCAACAGGTGGGTGCCGGTGTGGTTGCGCCGGACCCGTTCACGGCGACCGAGGTCCACGGCCGCGGTGGCGACCTGCCCGGCGCGCAGCTCCCCGGCGTCGAGCACCGCCCGGTGGCGGATCAGCTCGGGCAGCGCCCGGGTCGTGTCGAGCACCCGGGCCGACCCGGTGTCGGTCTCGATGATCCCGGTATCGCCGACCTGGCCGCCGCCCTCGGCGTAGAAGGGGGTCTCGTCGAGGAACACCTCCACCTCCCCGTCCTCGACGCCCGGGACGACGGCGAGCACCCGTGCGGTCCCGGTGGTGGAGTGGTAACCGACGAAACGGGTCGGGCCGGCCTCGGCGAGCAGCTCCCGGTACGCCCCGACCCGCTCGGCGTCGATCAGCGCGGCGCCTTTCTTCTGCTCCCTCGAGCGTTGCTGCTGGTCGGCGAGCGCCCGGGCGAAACCGTCCTCGTCGAGGGCCCGGCCCCGTTCGGCGGCGATCTCCCGGGTCAGCTCGATCGGGAACCCGAAGGTGTCGTGCAAGCGGAACGCCACCTCACCCGCCAGGACCGCCCCGCCGTCGAGCTCGGCGTCGAGGATGGCGATACCCGAGCGCAGCGTCGCCCGGAAGCGCTCCTCCTCCCGTCCGACGACCCCCGCGACGTACTCGACGCCCCGGGCGAGCCCGGGGGCGGCCTCGCCCATCACCTCGGCGACGGAGCGGACCAGGCCGGGGGTGACCGGGGAGGTCACCCCGAGCTGGTGGGCGAAGCGCACCGCCCGGCGGATCAAGCGGCGCAGGACGTAGCCGCGGTCCTCGTTGGTGGGAAAGACCCCGTCCGAGACCAGCAACGCCATCGAACGGGCGTGGTCGGCGAGGATCCGCAGGGCGACGTCGGTGGCTTCGTCGTCCCCGTAGCGGGCTCCGGTGAGGGCCTCGGCGGTCCCGATCACCGGTCGGATCACGTCGGTCTCCCAGATCGAGCGGACGTCCTGGAGCAGCGTGAGCAGGCGTTCCATTCCGGCACCGGTGTCCACACAGGGTGCCGGCAGCGGGGTGAGGGTGCCGTCCGAGCGACGGTCGAACTGCATGAACACCAGGTTCCAGATCTCGCAGAACCGTTCCTCGCCCCCGCCGGCCGGGCCCCCGTCGGCGCCCCAGGAGCGGCCCCGGTCGTAGTAGATCTCCGAGCACGGTCCGCACGGGCCGGTCTCGCCCATCTCCCAGAAGTTCTCCTCCGGCCAGTCGGTGCCCGGGCCCATCTGCTGGATGCGCTCGGCGGGGACCCCGACCGCGTCGGCCCAGATGGCGGCCGCCTCGTCGTCGCTGGTGTGGACCGTCACCCACAGGCGGTCGGGGTCGAGACCGAGACCGCCGGTGAGCAGCTCCCAGGCGAAGGGGATCGCGTCGGCCTTGAAGTAGTCGCCGAAGCTGAAGTTGCCGAGCATCTCGAAGAACGTCGCGTGACGGGCGGTCCGCCCGACGTTCTCGATGTCGTCGTGCTTGCCCCGGATCCGCACGCAGCGCTGCACGCTGGTCGCCCGGGGGTAGGGGGGGCGGGACTCGCCGAGGAAGTAGGGGATGAACTGGTTCATCCCGGCGTTGGTGAACAACGGCGCCCGGGGGTGCAGGGGGATCAGCCCGGCGGAGGGCACGGCGGTGTGCCCACGCTCGACGAAGTACTGGGTGAAGGCGCGGCGCAGCCCGTTGGCGTCCATGACGCCCCGAGACTATCGAGGCTCCCCGCGGCGGGGGTCCCCGGGGCGTCCTCCGACGAGGCGCAGCCGGACCCGGGGCGCCGGACGCACCGGCCCACGGGGCGCGCCGCCGCCCCCTTCGCCGTCGCCGTCCCCGTCCCCCCCGCTGCCGGGCCCGCCGTCGCCGGCGTCCCTGTCGCCCCCGTCGCTGTCGCCGGCATCCCTGTCGCCCCCGTCGATGTCGCCGGCGTCGCTGTCGCCGCCGGCGGGTCCGGGAGGTCCGGGGGCGAGGCGCATCCGGGCGCGCAGCTCTGCCTCCCGTTCGCTCATCGCCTCCCGCCCCTCCTCGAGAGCGCCGCGCAGGTCGTTCCCCGCCGCCCGGACCCTGGATGCGACCTCGGCGCGCACCTGGGAGGGCAGGTAGCGCTCGACCCGCCGTCTGAGGCGCCGCTCGGCCCACCTGGCCCCACCAGCCCCGGCGAGCACCCCCAGGGCCATCCAACGCAACCGTTTGGTCACCCGCCCGCCCTCGGCTCCCTCGAGGTCGTCCCCGACCGCTCCGGCCCCGCCCGGCGCCGCAGCCCGCTCCGACCCGACCGCTCCGGCTCCGCCCGGCGCCGCAGCCGTCGCCCCGCGCGGGCCGCGCCGCTGCCGAAAGCGACCGCCTTGATCACCGGGGTCGACATCGCCGCCGACGCGAGGCGCGACGCCGACCCGACCATCTCGCTGATCGACTCGGCGGAGCCGACCAGGGCGTCGGCCCTGGCGAGCTGCCTGCCGGCTTCGGCGTCCAACCGCTCGGCCTCGGACCGCAACGCTGCGGCCTCGCCCAGAAGTTCGTCGGCGGCCCGGCGCAGTTCGGCCGCCGAGCGCAGCATCCACGCGACCGCGCCGGCGAGCGCGACCACCACGACTGTCGCCACCACGGTGACCCCGACCACCACCGTCTCCGAGGCGACCACGGCATGGAGCAGCCCGGTCATCGCCGAGCGAGCCTACTCCGCGGTCTCCGGCGGCTCCGGGAGCGCCCGGCCGGGCGGAGGGTCCCAGCGTGCCTCCTGTCCGTGGGTCGACGGCTGGTAGTACCGGCGACCCTCGAGGTGGTCGGGGCGGTACTGCTGGTCGACCCATCCGGAGGGGTCGTCGTGGGGATAGCGGTAGCCGGCGCCGTGGCCGAGGCGGGCTGCGCCCTGGTAGTGGGCGTCGCGCAGGTGGGGGGGCACCCGACCCGCGGGCTGGTCCCGCACGTCGCGTTCCGCGGCCCCGAGCGCGAGGGTCACCCGGTTGGACTTCGGGGCCCCGGCCAGGTGCACCACCGCCTGGGCCAGGTTGAGGCGCGCTTCGGGCAGCCCGACCATCTCCACCGCCCGGGCGGCTGCGTCGGCGACGAGCAACGCGGCCGGGTCGGCCATCCCGACGTCCTCGCTGGCGAGGATCACCAGCCGGCGGGCGACGAAGCGGGCGTCCTCGCCGGCGGCGAGCATCCGGGCCAGCCAGTAGAGCCCGGCGTCGACGTCCGAGCCCCGGATCGACTTGATGAAGGCGCTCACCACGTCGTAGTGCTCGTCCTGGCCGTAGCGCAACGCCCGGGTGCTGCGGGCCGCCTCGACCTCGGCCACGTCGATGGTCGCACCGCCGGCGAGGGCGATGGCCACCTCCAGGCTCGTGAGCAGCGCCCGGGCGTCACCGTCGACCAATCCGACCAGCAGCTCGGCTGCGGCGTCGGTCACCGTCACGCCCTCGGCGGCCGCCGCCCGGGACACGACCGCTCGCAGGGCGGCGGGTCCGAGCGGCTCGAGGCGGAACAGGGTCGAGCGGCTGAGCAGCGGGGAGGTCACCGAGAAGAACGGGTTCTCGGTCGTCGCGCCGACGAGGGTGAGCGTCCCGTCCTCGACCGCCGGCAGGAGCGCGTCCTGCTGGGCCCGGTTGAAGCGGTGCACCTCGTCGAGGAACAGGATCGTGCCCCGGCCCTGCTCCCCGAGCAGGCGTCGGGCGCCCTCGACCGTCTCCCTCACCTCCTTCACCCCGGCGGTGACCGCCGAGAGCGGCACGAAGTCCCGGGTGGTCGCGCCGGCGATCAGGCGCGCCAGGGTGGTCTTGCCGGTGCCCGGGGGCCCCCAGAGGATCACCGACGACAACCGGTCGGCGTCGATCAGGGCCCGCAACGGCCGGCCCGGTGCGAGCAGGTGCTCCTGACCGGCGACCTCCTCGAGGCTGCGGGGCCGCATCCGCTGGGCGAGCGGCGCGATCGCGGTGAGTCGCTCGTCGGCGGCGGCGGCGAACAGGTCGGCTGGCACTAGCGCAGGTCGCGCAGGTCGAGCCCGGCGGCGCCGCCGGCTGCCGGCGCCCGGCTGGAGCCGTCGAGCTCCGCCCACTCCCCGAAACCCTCGGCGACCAGCGCCTCGAGCTGGCGGGCGAGGTTGCGTCGTCGCGGCACCAATCGCACCTCGGCGCCGACACCGATCAGTCTCCGCTGCCAGGCGACCAGCCGCCCGGGCGGGACGTCGGAGGAGTAGACCAGTGCCACCCGTCTCGCCCGGGTCCCGAAGCGGGCGTGGTCGACCAGCTCCACGACGCGCTCGAAGCCGATCGAGAAGCCGCACCCCGGCACGTCGGTGCCGAGGAACCGACCGACCATCCCGTCGTAGCGTCCTCCCCCGCCGATCGAAGCGGACAGGTCGGGGTGGTGCAGCTCGAAGATCGAACCGGTGTAGTAGCCCTGCCCGCGCACGAGGGTCGCATCGGCCACCAGACGCGCGTCGGGCTTGGCCTCGAGGACCCCGTCGCGGATCGCGAGGAGACCCTCGGCCCGATCCGGTGCCCGTCCCGGCAAGCTCGCGAAGGTGGCGTCGAAGTCACCCTCGACTGCCCGGAGATCGGCCACGACCCGCACCAAGCGCTCCGAGGGCCCCGGCGGCATCCCCCGGGCGGCCAGTTCCGCGGCGACCCCCTCCACCCCTTCCTTGTCCAGCTTGTCGAGCACCACCAGCACCGCCGGGTGGGTCTCCGAAGCGAACCCGCAGGCGTCGAGCAGCCCGAAGAGCACCCCGCGGTCGTTGAGCCGAACCGACACGCCGGCGACCCCGAGGGCGTCGAGGGTGTCGAGGGTGGCGACGATCAGCTCGACCTCGGCGACCGGGCCCGGCTCGCCGACCACGTCGATGTCGCACTGGTGGAACTGACGGTAGCGGCCCCGCTGCGGCCGCTCGGCCCGCCACACCGGGGCGATCTGGATCGCCCGGAACACCTCCGGCAGCTCGCCGCGGTGGGTCGCGTAGAACCGGGCCAGCGGGAGCGTCAGGTCGAAGCGGAGCCCGAGGTCGGCGGAGTCCCCGGGCAGGAGCGCGACGCCGGGGTCGAGACCGCGACGCTGGACCCGGAAGATCAGCTTGTCGTTCTCACCGCCCTGCCCCGACTCCAGGCGGGACAGCTCCTCCAGTGCCGGGGTCTCGATCTCCCGGTAGCCGTAGGAAGCGAACGAGCCCCGGATGGCGGCCAACACCGCTTCCCGTCGGCTCTTGTCGTCGGGAAGGAAGTCGCGCATGCCCCGGGGGGGTTGGACGGTGGCGGCCATCGCCGTGACGCTACCGGCCGGCGGACGTCGGAGGAAGCCCCGGCCGGTCCCCGCCGGGCGGGGCACGACCCGGCCCGGGGTCACCTCGGTCCGGACCGGGATCACCTCGGTCCGGCCCGGGAT
>JAKABK010000107.1 GCA_021796905.1 Actinomycetes bacterium | reverse complement strand
TCGAGGACGGGTGCAGTTGGGGGAGCGCATGCTGGTCGAGGAGACTACGGGCAGAGCCGGGACCGAGGCGTCGCTGCCCTGGGCGCAGCGCCACGTCATCGGCTCCCTGGTGCTGCGCCGGGGGCTGATCGGGATCGTCACCTTGTTCGTGGTGTCGGTCGTGATCTTCGTCGCCACCGAGGTCCTTCCCGGCAACGCCGCCTACGCCGTGCTCGGCCACACGGCGACCCCGGCTCGGATCAAGGCGATCGAGGACCAGCTCCACTTGAACCGCAGCGTCGCCTACCAGTACTGGAGCTGGATCTCCGGGCTGCTCACCGGACATCCCGGTAGGTCCTTCGCCGATGGCCAGGACGTCTGGAGCCTGGTCGCCCCCCGGCTGGTCAACTCGGCGGTGCTGGTCGCCCTGGCAGGGGTGATCGGCACGGTGCTCGGAGTGGTCCTCGGCGCGCTCGCCGCGCTCCGCAAGGACAGCTGGTTCGACCACGTCAGCTCGGTGGTGGCGCTCGCAGTGACCTCGCTGCCCGAGTTCGTGGTGGCGATCGCCCTGATCATCGTGTTCTCGACGGTGGTGGCCCACCTGCTGCCGGCGGTGTCGCTGATACCGCCGGGCAGCTACGCGTGGAGCTACCCCGAGCTGCTGATCCTGCCGACCGCGACCCTGGTGCTCGTGATCGTCCCCTACATCCTGCGGATGATGCGCGCGGCGATGATCGAGGCGCTCGAGTCGGACTATGTGGAGATGGCCCGCCTGGAGGGGTTGCGACCCTGGAGGGTCACCTTCGTGCACGCCCTGCCCAACGCCATCGCCCCGACCGTGCAGGTGATCGGCCTCAACTTCTTGTACCTGGCGGGAGGGATCGTGATCGTCGAGGACGTGTTCAACTTCCCCGGGATCGGCCAAGGGCTGGTCAACGCGGTCAACGACCGAGACATCCCGACCATCCAGCTGATCGTGGTGATCCTCGCTGCGTTCTACGTGATCGTGAACATCTCGAGCGACGTGATCGCCCTGCTCGCCTCGCCCCGCCGGCGCCTCGGGAGGTAGCAGGTGACCGATGTCCTCCGATCCGACGCCGCCAGCGCGCACACCCCGAGCGGCCCGCCCCGGCGGAAGCGGCCCGCACCGGTGCTGCTCCGGGCGGCGCGGACCCGGCGCGGAGCGATCGGCCTCGGCATCGCCGGGTTCGTGGTCCTGGTGGCGGTGATCGGTCCGTTCGTCGCCCCCGCCTCCCCGGACGCGTTCGTCACCTCACCGTTCGCGGCGCCTTCGGCGGCGAACCTCCTCGGGGGCGACGAGCTGGGCCGGGACGTGCTGTCGCGGGTCCTGGCCGGCGGCTGGGTCCTGCTGATCATGGCCGCCGCGGCGACCATCTTCGGGGTGGTCGTCGGCGCCGCCGCCGGCATCTCGGCCGCCTACCTCCGCGGCTTGGTCGACGGTCTGATCATGCGCACCGTGGACGTGGTGCTCGCCTTCCCGTCGCTGGTGTTCGCACTGCTGCTCGTGAGCATCGTCGGGCCGAAGCTGTGGTTGATCATCCTCGCCGTCGGGTTCGCGCAGGCCCCCCCGGTTGCCCGGGTGCTGCGCTCGGCGACCCTGGACGTCTCCGAACGTGACTACGTGAAGGCCGTCGAGCTGCAAGGGATGGGACCTGCCAAGGTGATGCGCAGCGAGCTGCTCCCCAACCTGGTCAGCCCGCTGATGGTCGAGACCGGTCTACGGCTCACCTACTCGATCGTGATCATCGCCGGCCTCGCGTTCCTCGGCTTCGGGCTCCCGCCGCCGGCACCCAACTGGGGGTACATGATCCAGGAGAACCGCATCGGTCTGTCCTCCAACCCCTGGGCGGTGGTCGTGCCCGCCGCGCTGATCGCGCTGCTCACCATCGGTGTCAACACCTTCACCGACGCCATCGCCCGGGTGGTCATCGGCGTCGAGGGCCGCAGCGACGACGCCACCATCGCCAACGTGGTCGGCACCGGCGCCATCGGCGGTCTCGGGTGACCGGCGCTCCGACCCAGGTGTCGGGCTCGGAGCGGGTCGAGGTGGAGGACCTCCAGATCCGCGTCACCGGAGGGCCGGAGGTGGTCGACGAGGTGTCGTTCCGGGTCGGCCCGGGCGAGATCCTCGGCCTGGTCGGCGAGTCCGGGTCCGGCAAGACGACCGTCGCGCTCGCCCTGCTCGGCTACGCCCGGCGTGGGCTCACGATCACCGGCGGGAAGGTCTCGATCGACGGTCTCGACCTGCTCGGCCTCGACGAGCGGGAGCTGCGCGCGCTGCGGGGCTCCCGGGTCGCCTACGTCCCCCAGGACCCCGGGGCGGCGCTCAACCCGACCTTGCGGATCGGCCGCCAGATGCACGAGGTGCTCGACGCCCACCGGGGCGCCGCCGAGGATCCCGACGAGCGTATCGCCACGGTCCTGACCGAGGCCCGCCTCGACCCGGGCTCGGGGATCCTGCGCAAGTACCCCCACCAGTTGTCCGGCGGCCAGCAGCAGAGGGTGGCGATCGCCATGGCCTTCGCCTGCCGCTCGTCGGTGATCGTCCTCGACGAGCCGACCACCGGCCTCGACGTGTCGACCCAACGCCACGTCCTCGACACGGTCCGCCACCTCTGCGACACGTACGCGACCGCGGCGGTCTACGTGAGCCACGACCTGGCGGTGGTGAGCGGCCTGGTGTCGCGCGTAGCGGTGATGTACGCCGGCCGGCTGATCGAGCTCGGCTCCACCGACAAGGTCTTCGCCAACCCGGTCCACCCCTACACCCAGGGTCTGCTCGCTGCGGTCCCCTCCCCCGAGCGGGCCGAGACACTTATCGGCGTCCCGGGTCAACCTCCCCGCCCCGGCCGTCGACCCCCGGGCTGCTCTTTCGCCCCGCGCTGCCCGCAGGTCGCCGACGCCTGCCGGGAACTGGATCCTCCCCCGGTCGTCCTCGACAGTCGCCTGGTCCGCTGCCTGAGGGCGGCGGAGACCATCGGAGCGGCCCCGAGGAGAGGCCTGTTCGTCGCCCCACCGACGAGACGGTCCGAGACCCTGCTCGAACTGGACGGCCTCGACGCCCATTACGGACGGTTCCACGTGCTGCGCCACATCGACCTCCAGGTCGCTCCCGAGACCTGCACCGCGGTGGTCGGCGAGTCCGGCTCGGGCAAGACGACCCTGGCCCGCTGCATCGCCGGCCTGCACTCACACTGGAGCGGCCACATCCGCTTCGAGGGTGCCGAGCTGCCCCCGGGAACCAGCCGGCGCTCCAAGGACGCGCTGGCCCGCATCCAGTACGTGTTCCAGAACCCCTACACCTCGCTGAACCCCCGCAAGACCGTCGGCCAGATCATCACCCAACCCCTCGACCAGTTCCGCACCGTAGCTCCCCGGGACCGCGACGACCGGGTGGCCAGGGTCCTGGGCGAGGTGTCCCTCGGACCGGACTTCGTCGACCGCTACCCCGACCAGCTCTCCGGAGGGGAACGACAGCGCGTCGCTATCGCCCGGGCCCTGGTCGTCGAACCGACCCTGCTGGTCTGCGACGAAGTGACCTCCGCCCTCGACGTCTCGGTCCAGGCGGTGATCGTCGAACTGCTCAGACGCCTCCAGGCCGAACGACAGCTCACCATGCTGTTCATCACCCACAACCTCGCCCTGGTCCGCAGCATCGCCCAGCAGGCGGTCGTCCTCTGCGACGGTCGGATCGTCGAGTCCGGGCCGGTCGAGGACATCATGGAGGATCCCGTGGACCCCTATACCACCAGGCTGATCACCGACGTCCCCAAGCTCGCCCACCGAGTCAACGACCAACCCACCGCCTGGCAACCATGACCCCAGCGTCCGAACCGGACCAAGCGGCCACCCACCCCTGCGACACCCACAACTGCGAAACCCACCCCTGCGACACCGACCGCCGGGACCTCCACTACCTGTTCGACCCGACCTCGGTGGCGGTGCTCGGCGCCTCCGACAATCCCCGCAAATGGGGCAACTGGCTGTCGCGCAACGCGCTTCGCGGCGCTCACCGGCGGGAGGTGATGCTCGTGAACCGGCGGGGCGGCACCGTGCTCGGCCGACCCGCCCACCGCGACCTGCTCGAAGTGCCGACACCACCGGAGCTGGTCGTGCTCGCCGTGCCCGCCGGAGCCTTCGACCGGGCCGTCGACGAGGCCCTCGACGCGGGCGCCCGAGCGATCCTCGCGGTGACCGCCGGGCTCGGCGAGACCGGTCCCGACGGCGCCCGGAGAGAAGCGGCAGCCGTCGAGCGGGTCCGGCGGGCCGGTGCCGTGCTCCTCGGCCCCAACTGCCTGGGGGTGATGGACGCGACCACCGAACTGCACCTCACGTCCAACGAGCTGCCCTCGGGGTCGATCGGTTTGATCTCCCAGAGCGGCAACCTGGCACTGGAGGTCGCGGCGAGGGCTGCCGCTGCGGGCCTC
The DNA here is from genome assembly GCA_021796905.1 of Actinomycetes bacterium. Taxonomy (GTDB): domain Bacteria; phylum Actinomycetota; class Acidimicrobiia; order Acidimicrobiales; family Palsa-688; genus JAKAQB01. The sequence goes on along the minus strand of JAKABK010000107.1, from coordinate 2,208 downwards.
GGTTTCAGCCGGTTCGCCTCGATCGGCAACCAGGCCGACCTCGACGTGGCCGACCTGGTCGCCGACTTCGCCCGGGCGGAGGGTGTCGAAGCCATCGCGTTGTACTGCGAGGACTTCCACCGCGGCCGCCGGTTCCTCGAGGTCGCGCGCGAAGCGACCGTTGCCGGCACCCCGATCGCGATGATCGCCGTCGCCGGCGGCGGCGCCGCCGGACGCGCAGCGCGCTCCCACACCGGCGCGATAGTGAGCGGCGCCCCCGCGGTGGCCGCCGCGTGCCGGGCCGCGGGGATCGAGCACGTCTCGACTCCCAGAGAACTGGTCGACCTGCTCCAGGGCCTGCTCGCCGGCCGCTCCCCAGCGGGACGCCGCCTCGCGCTGGTCGCCGACGGCGGCGGGCACGGCGCGGTCGCCGCCGGCTTGGCCGAGGACCGCGGCCTGGTGGTGCCGAGCTTTGCCACCGAGCTCTCGGACCGGCTGACGGCGGCGACCGGGACCGTGGGGGGTACCAGCAACCCGGTCGACCTGGCCGGGGCGGGCGAGAACGACCTGTGGTCCTTCGCCCGGATCGCAGACACCCTCCTCGGCTCCGACGCTGTCGACGCGGTGGTGATGACCGGGTACTTCGGGGGTTACGGGGCCTACGGCGACGACCTGGGCGCGACCGAGCAGGCAGTCGCCTCGAGCCTCGGCGATCTCGTCGCCCGCCACGGCAAGGCTCTCTTCGTCCACTCGATGGTCGCGGACGCACACGACGGGGGGAGCCCCGGCGGGGGGAGCGCGATCGAGCGCTTGCGCTCCGCCCGGGTACCGGTCTACTCCGACATCGAGGCGGCGGTCGTGGTCGTCTCCCGGCTCTGCGAGCGCGCCGCCCGCCCGCTTCGGCAGCTGCCCCCGGTCCCGCCGCCACTTCCCGGTCCAACCGCCGGCGGCTACTTCGCCGCCCGGGGCCTGCTCGCCGCGGCCGGTTTCCCAATGCTGGCCGCCCACGTGGTCCACGACCCGCTCACAGCCCTTTGCGCCGCCGACCAGCTCGGATGGCCCGTGGCGGTCAAGGCGGTCGCCTTCGAGCACAAGAGCGACCTCGGGGGCGTGGTCCTCGGTGTCGGCGACGCCGCGACCCTCGAAGCGGTCACGGCCGAGATGTGGTCACGTCTCGGGCCCGGCCCGCTGTCGGTGGAGGCGATGGCCGACCCGGCAGGCGGGGTGGAGCTGCTCGTCGGCTGCGTACGTGACCCGCGTTTCGGCCCGGTCGCGCTGGTTGGGATCGGCGGCGTCCACGCCGAGGTGCTCCGCGACGTGGCCGCCGCTCTCGCACCCCTCGACGAGCAGCAAGCCGAACAGCTGATCGTCTCGTTGCGGGGCGCTGCTCTGATCACCGGTACCCGCGGCCGTCCGAGCCTCGACGTCCCCGCTGCCGCCAGGGCCGTCGCCATCTTGTCCTCGGTGGCGGCGAGCCACCCGGCGGTGGCCGAGCTCGAGGTCAACCCCCTGCTGGTGACCCGATCGGGTGCCTACGGGCTCGACGCCCGCATCGTCGTCGACCCTCCGGCGTCCCCGTCGGCGCCGACCGACGGGGACGCCTCGAGCGCCGGCGGGGGACAACCGTGACCCCACACGTCGACGCCGCCGTCGACCACCACCGTCGCCCCGGTCACGTAGGCCGCTCCCGGCGAGACGAGAAAGGCGACCACCGAGGCGACCTCCTCGGCGGTGCCGAGACGCCCGAGGGGCACCGAAGCCTCCCATGCCGAGACCGCTTCGGGGCCGTACGCCGAGAGCGCCTCGGTGGCGATGTTGCCCGGAGCGACGCACACCGAGCGGATCCCGTAACGGCTCCAATCGCAGGCGAGCCCGCCGGCGAGGTTCTCGACCGCAGCGCGGGCCGCCGCCGCGTGGACCATGCCGGGAATGCCCCGACGGGGACTGAACCCGATGAAGACCACCACCCCACGGCGCCGGGGGATCATCGAGCGGGTCGCTACCTCGTGGGTGAGGTCCCAGGCCGCGTCCACCGCGAGGCGGTGGACCGCACGCCAGCCGTCGGCGGTGATCTGTTCTGCCGGGGCGCTGAACTGGCCGCCGGCGTTGTTGACCACGACGTCCACCCGCCCGAACCGGTCGAGCGCGGCCTCCACGGTCCGCACCACCTCGTGGTGGTCGCGGATGTCGGCGGCGAGGGCGAGCGCCTCGCCGCCGACATCCGCGACG
>JAKABK010000106.1 GCA_021796905.1 Actinomycetes bacterium | reverse complement strand
GACCGCCGCCCTGCTCACCCGGCGCGACGGGATCGTCGTGGCGTCGGTGTCTTGCATCTACGGACTCGGGTCCCCCGAGGAGTACAGCAAGCGGATCCTGCACCTCGAGCGGGGCGGCGAGTCCGACCAGCGGGCGATCCTCCGCCGCCTGGTCGACATGCAATACGAGCGCAACGACGCCAACCTGGTGCGGGGCAAGTTCCGCGTCCGGGGCGACACCATCGAGCTGCACCCCGCCTACGAGCAGCACGCGGTGCGCGTGGAGCTGTTCGGTGACGAGGTCGAGCGGATCAGCGTGGTCGACACTCTCACCGGCGAGCAGCTCGAGGACCTGGAGGAGCTGACCGTCTTCCCCGCCACCCACTACGTCGCGGGTGACGAGCGGATGCAGCGGGCGATCGCCGGGATCGAGGCCGAGCTGCAGGAGCGCCTCGCCCTCTTCGAGTCCCAGGGGAAGCTGCTCGAGGCGCAACGCCTCCGGATGCGGACCTCCTACGACCTGGAGATGCTCGCCGAGGTCGGCTCCTGCTCGGGGATCGAGAACTACAGCCGCCACATCGACGGGCGCCGACCGGGCGAAGCGGCCCACACCCTGATCGACTTCTTCCCCCCCGACTGGTTGCTGGTCGTCGACGAGTCGCACCAGACCGTCCCGCAGCTCCACGGCCAGTACGAGGGCGACCGGTCCCGCAAGGAGACCCTGATCGAGCACGGGTTCCGGCTGCCTTCGGCGGCCGACAACCGCCCGCTGCGCTACGACGAGCTGTTCGCCAAGATCAACCAGTGCATCTTCATGTCGGCGACCCCCTCCGACTACGAGATCTCGATGTCCACCCAGGTGGTGGAGCAGATCGTTCGTCCCACCGGGCTGGTCGACCCGGAGGTGCTGGTCAAGCCCACCAAGGGGCAGATCGACGACCTGCTCGCCCAGATCCACGACCGGGTCGGGCGCGGCGACCGGGTGCTCGTGACGACCCTCACCAAGAAGATGGCCGAGGACCTCGCCGACTACCTGCTCGAGCTCGGCGTGCGGGTCCGCTACCTCCACTCCAACATCGACACCATCCAACGCATCGAGATCCTCCGGGACCTGCGCCTCGGGGAGTTCGACGTGCTGGTCGGCATCAACCTGCTGCGCGAAGGTCTCGACCTGCCGGAGGTGTCGCTCGTCGCCATCCTGGACGCCGACAAGGAGGGGTTCCTCCGCTCGGAGACCTCGCTGGTCCAGACGATCGGTCGGGCGGCCCGCAACGTCGACGGCCAGGTGATCATGTACGCCGACACCGTGACCGACTCGATGCGGAGGGCGATCTCCGAGACCCACCGCCGTCGGGCGATGCAGCAGCGCTACAACGAGGAGCACGGCATCGACCCGCAGACGGTGCGCAAGGCGATAACCGATATCCTGGTGATGCTCGGGGGCCGGGACGGGGGAGCGGCCGTACCGGGAAGGGACCGGCGCAGCCGCTCGCGCGACAAGGCGCGCAGCGACCTCCAGGAGCTGCCCCGCGCCGAGCTGTCCCGGCTGGTCGCGACCCTGGAGGAGGAGATGCGGGAGGCGGCCGCCGACCTGCGCTTCGAGTACGCCGCCCGGCTGCGCGACGAGATCGCCGAGCTGCGCCGTGAGCTGAAGGAGATGGCGGTCGCGACCTGAGCCCGGCGCCCCGGGCCGGCCGGCGCCGGGCGGTCGAGCCGGGCGGTCTCAGCCGGGTGGTCTCAGCCGGCGCCGGGCGCCCCGGTCAGCAAGCGGCGGACTTCGTCCTCGGAGTCCGGGCCGACGAGCGCGAGGATCTCGTCGCCCGCCTCGAGGTGGGTATCGCCTCGGGGCACCACGACGTTGCCTCGCCGCACGACCGCCACCACCGTGGCGTCCCGGGGCATGCCGAGCTCGGCCAGGTTGTGCTCGCAGGCAGTCGACGAGGCGCTCAGGGTGACCTCCACCAGCCGGACACCGGACGCGTCGAGGCGGAGCAGGCGGACCAGCGACCCGACGCTCACCGCCTCCTCCACCACCGCCGAGAGCAGGTGGGGTGTCGAGACCGCCACGTCGACCCCCCAGGTCTGGTTGAACATCCACTCGTTCTTCGGGTGGTTGACCCGACCGACGACCCGTGGCACGGCGAACTCCTGCTTGGCGAGCAGCGACACCACGAGGTTGTCCTCGTCGTCGCCGGTGGCGGCCACCACCACGTCGGCCCGGGCGAGGCCGATCCGCTCCAGGGTGTTGTACTCGCAGCCGTCCCCGGCGACCCAGCACACCTCGGGGTGGGCGGCGGCCAGCTCGGCGACGAGGTCCGGGTCGGCCTCGAGGACCGTGATGTCGTGGCCGGCGGAGCGCAGGTCCGAGGCGAGGAACACCCCGACGTTGCCCGCCCCGACCACCACCGCCCTCACGGTTGCTCCCCCAGCTGGCGCCGGACCTGGTCGAGATGGTCCTTTCGGACCGCCAGGTGGACCACGTCACCTTCCTGGCCGATCAGCCCCGGTCGGGCCAGGCGGGGGGCCCCACCCCGGGTGACGCTGACCAGGCGGGAGACGTCGGGGACCTCGAGCGCGTCGAGGGTCCGGCCCACCCACGCCGGGGCCAGCGACCGCTCGAGCAGCACCACCTGCCCGGTGGCGTCGGTCCACTCGGTGACCGGCTGGTCGGGGACCAGTCGCCGGACGACCTGGTCGACGGTCCAGGTCACGGTGGCGACGGTGGGGATCCCGAGACGCTGGTAGATCACCGCCCGGCGGGGGTCGTAGATCCGGGCGACGACGTTGGGGACATGGAAGTACTCGCGGGCGATCCGGGCGGTGAGGACGTTGGAGTTGTCCCCGCTCGTGACCGCGGCGAGAGCGGCAGCGTCCTCGACTCCCGCTGCGTGCAGCGTGTCGCGGTCGAAGCCGAGCCCGACCACCCGGGACCCGGTGAACTCGTCGGCCAACCGACGGAACGACGCCGGTTGCTTGTCGACGACGACCACCTCGTTGCCGGCGTTGGAGAGGGTCGTGGCGAGCTCGGAGCCGACCCGGCCGCAGCCGACCACGACGATGTGCACCCTCCCATCCCAACACGCGGCGGGGAGTGCGCACAAGCACACGGTCGGCTCGCGACGGCGGAGCGGATCGGGCCCCGGGCGCCGGCGCGGCTTTACTGTTCGGCGTGACCACCACGGCGGGCCCCGGGCCCCACTCCGGACGGGCGCCGGCGCCGCTGCCCCTCAACGCCCCGAGCCAGGTGCCCGAGACGCTCGGCTACCGCCTCAAGAACCGGGTCCTCGGGCCGCCGCTCACCTCCGAGCAGCTCGGCCACCAGCGGCTGCGCAAGATCGCGGCGCTCGGGGTGCTGTCGCCGGACTGCATCTCGTCCAGCGCCTACGGCTCGGAGGAGATGCTCCGCATCCTGATCCCCGCCGTCGGTGTCGCTGCCTTCACGCTGCTGCTGCCGGTGACCGCGGCGGTGATCCTGGTCCTCCTCTTCGTGACCCTCTCCTACCGCGAGGTGGTGATGGTCTACACCAGGACCGGTGGGAGCTACATGGTCTCGCGGGAGAACCTCGGGCCGCGGATCGCCCAGGTGGCTGCCGCCGCGCTGATCATCGACTACAGCGTCACCGTGGCCGTGCAGGTCGCAGCGGGCACCGACGCGTTGACCTCCGCCCTGCCCTCGCTCGTGCCCGACGCGCTCTACATCAGCGTCGGCGTGGTGCTCGTGATGGCCTACGGCAACCTTCGGGGGATCCGGGAGGCGAGCCGGTTGTTCGCCCTGCCGACCTACATGTTCATCCTGACCATGGGCCTGATGATCGTGATCGGTCTGGTCAAGGCCGCCTTCGGTGACCTGCACGCCCACAGCGTCCACGTGGCGGGGGCGGTGCACTTCGGTCACGCCCCCGACGTCGGGCTGCTCATGGGGGCCTCGGTGTTCGTCCTGCTCAAGGCGTTCGCCAACGGCGGGTCGTCGCTGACGGGCCTCGAGGCGATCTCCAACGGGGTCTCGGCGTTCCAGCCCCCAGCGGGTCGCAACGCCAGGCGCACGCTCGTGGTGATGTCGACGACCCTCGGGTGCCTGGTGGTCGGGGTGTCCCTGCTCGCCAACCTCACCCACGCCGTCCCCTACGTCTCGGGGTCGCCCACTGTCGTCGCCCAGGAGGCCCGCTACGTCTTCGGTCACGGGCCGCTCGGCGAGGTGCTCTACCTGCTGGTCATCGTCTCCAACGTCGCGATCCTCTATACGGGCGGCAACACCAGCTTCAACGGCTTCCCGTTCCTCACGAGCTTCGTCGCCCAGGACTCGTTCCTTCCCCGATGGCTCACCAAGCGCGGTCACCGGCTCGTCTTCTCCAACGGGATCATCCTGCTGACCGTTATCGGCGTCGCCCTGCTAGTGGCCAGCGACTCCAACGTGGACAGCCTGGTCGCGGTGTACGCGATCGGCGTGTTCACCGGGTTCACCCTGGCTGGTTGGGGAATGGTCCGCTACCACCGCCGCACCCGCGAACCGGGATGGAACTACAAGCAGGTCATCAACGGCTTCGCAGGGACCCTCGCTGGGCTGGTGGTGGTCATCTTCGCGGTGACCAAGTTCACCCAGGGTGCGTGGATCGTCGTGGTGGTCTTCCCGGCGCTCGTCTACGGCCTGATCCGGATCAACCGTCGGTACCGGAGGGAGGGGGAGGCCACCAAGGTGATCCTCGGGAGGGTGGGGTCGGCCCCGAGGCTGCGTCGTCACGTGGCGCTGCTGCTGGTCGACCAGCTCGACGTGGCAACGGTTGCGGGGATCCGCTACGCCCGCTCCCTGGTCCCCGACGCCCTGCGCATCGTGCACTTCCGGATCGATCCAGCACAGGCCCGTCTGCTCGAGGTCTCCTGGCGCGGTTCGGGCCTGTCGGCACCCCTCGAGGTGCTCGACTGCCCCGACCGGAGGCTCGGGCGCGCCACGCTCGATCTGGTGCAGCCCTACCTCGACGGCGACACCCACGTCACGGTGCTCCTGCCCCGCCGGGACTTCGGCGGCATCGTCGACCGGATCCTCCACGACCGGACAGCCGACCGGATCGCAGTGGTGCTCTCCGAGGTCCGCAACGTGAGCGCCACGATCCTCCCCTTCCACCTCTCGGAGCGTTCCGTCGAGGAGCGGCAGGCCCGGGAGAGGAAGGCCGAGGACAAGAAGCCGAAGCCCACCCGTGTCCCGCCCCGCCCCGACCTCCCCGGCTGTGTCCCGATCGCCGAGCTCGAGTACCGCCGGCGAGCCCGGGTCGCGGGCGTGGTGAGGTCGGTGGAGATCCAACCCCGCGACGGCATCCAGGTGCTCACCTGCACCCTCGAGGACGACACCGGGGGGATCAGCCTGGTGTTCAGCCGGGGGAAGGTTGACGGCATCGAGCCCTCGGCGCGCCTGGTCGCCGAGGGGATGGTGGGGGAGTACGACGGGGCTCTCGGTATCCGCAATCCGACCATCGAGCTGCTCGCCGCCGCGACCGACGAGTCGACCGACTGACCGCCGAGCGAACACCTGTTCCCTGGTAGCCTGCGCGGGGTGGCAGAGAAGCTGGTCGTGCGCGGCGCCAGGGAGCACAACCTGCGCAACGTCTCCCTCGACCTGCCCCGCGACAAGCTGATCGTCTTCACCGGGCTGTCGGGGTCGGGCAAGAGCTCACTGGCTTTCGACACGATCTACGCCGAGGGCCAACGGCGCTACGTGGAGTCCCTGTCGAGCTACGCCCGGCAGTTCCTCGGACAGATGGACAAGCCCGACGTCGACTTCATCGAGGGCCTGTCGCCGGCGATCTCCATCGACCAGAAGTCGGCTTCGAGGAACCCCCGCTCCACGGTCGGCACGATCACCGAGATCTACGACTACCTGCGGCTCCTCTACGCCCGGGTTGGGGTCGCCCACTGCCCCGAGCACGGCGTCGAGGTGTCGCGCCAGACCCCCCAGCAGATCGTCGACCGGGTCCTCGAGCTGCCCGAGGGCACCCGGTTCCAGGTGCTGGCGCCGGTGGTGCGGGGCCGCAAGGGCGAGTACCACAGCCTGCTCGAGGAGCTGGCCGGGCAGGGTTACGTCCGGGCGCGCATCGACGGGGAGCTCCACGAGCTGGCCTCCCCCCCGGAGCTGGCCCGCTACGAGCAGCACACCATCGAGGTCGTCGTCGACCGCCTGGTGGCCCGGGCCGGCATCGAGAGGCGTCTCACCGACTCGCTCGAGACCGCGCTGCGCCTGGCGGAGGGGATCGCCGAGGTGCAGATCGTGGCCCGCGAGGGCTCCGGTGACGAGCCGGAGATCCTGACCTTCAGCCAGCACCTGGCCTGCCCGGTCGACGGCCGCTCCTTCGACGAGCCGGCGCCGCGCAACTTCTCGTTCAACTCCCCCTACGGTGCCTGCCCCACCTGCGACGGGCTCGGTACCCGTTTCGAGGTCGACCCCGAACTGGTCGTTCCCGATCCGGACCGCTCGATCGAGGAGGGGGCGATCGCCCCGTGGGCCGGCGCCCGCGGCGAGTACTTCGGTCGGGTGCTCGAGGCGGTGTGCGCGACCTACGGGATATCGCCGTTGACCCCCTGGCGGCAGTTGAAGAAGTCCGAGCACAAAGTCGTGCTGTACGGCTCGGGCTCCAAGCAGATCCACGTCCAGTACCGCAACCGTTACGGCCGGACCCGCTCCTACCACACCAACTACGA
>JAKABK010000105.1 GCA_021796905.1 Actinomycetes bacterium | reverse complement strand
GGGCGGTGCCGGTCGAGCGGGAGGTGCGGGCATCGGCGGTGGCGGTCACGGTTGGCTCTCGGTCGGGAGGCGCTCGGTCGGGAGGCGCTCGGCGGCGCGCAGTCGGGCGCTCTCGGCGCGGCGGTTGGATGCGATCTCGGTGTCGGTCGGGCGCCGGGCGCTGCGCCCGAGCAGGCGCAGCGAGGGTTGCGCACCGCAGACGCAGGGCAGTCCGGGGGGGCACCGGCAGTCGCCGGTGGCGGCCCGACGCAGGCGGTCCTTCACGATCCGGTCCTCGCCGGAGTGGTAGGAGATCACCGCTATCCTCCCGCCCGGCGCCAGACGGCCGATCAGCTCGTCGATGGTTCCCGGCAGCTGGCCGAGCTCGTCGTTGACCGCGATGCGAAGCGCCTGGAAGGTGCGTCGGGCCGGGTGCCCGCCGCGGCGGCGGGTCGCGGCGGGTATCGCGTCGCGGACCACCTCTGCGAGGCGCCCGGTGGTGGTGACCGGACGGGCGGCGACGATCGCCCTGGCGACCCGGTCGGCGAAACGCTCGTCGCCGTAGTCGGCGAGGAGCCGGGCCAGTTCGCCCACGGGGAGCGTGGCGACCAGGTCGGCGGCGGAAGGACCGGAGGTCGGGTCCATGCGCATGTCGAGGGGACCGTCGTGGCGGTAGCCGAAGCCCCGCTCGGCCCGGTCGAGCTGCCAGGAGCTGACCCCGAGATCGAGCAGCGCTCCCGAGATCCGGGTGGCTCCCGACGCGTCGAGGGCGGGACCGGCCTCGGAGAACCGGGCTCGCAGCACTGTCGCCCTTTCCCCGAACCCGGCGAGAGCCACGGTGGCGGCCGCCACCGCGTCGGGGTCCCGGTCGAGACCGACCAGGCGCAGGCCCGGGTGCGCCCCGAGGACCGCCCGGGAGTGGCCGGCGCCTCCGAGGGTCCCGTCGAAGAGAACCCCGGGGGGTACCGTTCGGAACAGCTCGACGATCTCGGCGAGCATCACCGGACGGTGCCCGAGGTCCGGTGCCGGGCTCATCCGCAGCCCCCCGACCAGCCTGCCGCCGGGATTTCTCCCCGGTCGCGCGGAGTGGAAGCGGGCGGAGAAGGGGACTCCCACCCTGCCGGTCGAAGGGCTGCGCACCAGCCCGACCACGATGTCCTCGCTGCGGGCGAGCCGGCCGTGGCTGCTCAGCTCCCCGGGCCGGTGGGCGCCACCGCGACGTCCACCGGGTCGATCAGGTCCGCCTCCGCGGGACGCACCCGGGCATCCCAGCGCTGCGGGTCCCACAGCTCGATGCGCTCCATCGCCCCGACCACGAGCAGCCGGTCCCGGAGCTGGGCGAAGGCCATCAGGTGCTGGGGCACCGCGAGACGACCCTGCTTGTCGATGTCCACCTCCTGGGAGCCGGCGGCCCAGACCCGGGCCAGGTTGCGGTCCGCGCTGGAGCGCCCCTGGGCCTCGGAGTACTCCGCCAGTCGCTTGCCGAACTCCTCGGGGGTCCAGAGCGCCAAGCAGCCGTCCAGGTACTGGGTGAGGAAGGCCTGGGTGTCGAAATGAGCCCGGAAGCGCGCCGGGAGCACCACCCGGCCCTTGCTGTCGAGGGAGTGCTCGTACCTCCCGAAGAACATCGACGATCCCACGTGTCACTCGGCTTCCGTCCTCCGCCACGCTCCAGGTCCACCCCTTCGCGCCACTTCGACCCACCCTACGCCCAAACGCCCCACCGAGTCAACCATTCGCCGCCCGACCCCGGCCTCGGGTCCCACCGTCGGCACCGGGCCCGGAGGTCTCTTTGCACCGGAGCCGGGAAGGCCGCCATGATGTGCGCGTACAAGTACGCAGCTCGTCATGGAGCCGAGGTCGGGAGCGATGACCACACCCTTGGGTGCGCACAGGTGAAGCGATCGCTCACCGGCCGGTCGACGCCGGCCACCGGACGCCGACAGGTCGCCCGGTTCGGGTCCTGGGTCAACCAGCTCCCCTACCTCCCCAAGTGGTTGATCCTCGGGGCGATGGTCGGGGTGATCGCCGGCGCCGGCGCGATCGTGTTCTACGAGGCGCTCAGCTACTCGACCCGCTTCTTCCTCGGGGTCCTCGCCGGTTACCACCCACCGACGCCGGCGGGTGAGGGCGGCGCCGCGGGCAGCGCCCACTACAGCCGGGCCTGGGCCATCCCCCTGGTCGTGGTCCTCGGCGGGCTGCTCTCGGGGTGGCTGGTGTTCAGCTTCGCCCCCGAGGCCGAAGGGCACGGCACCGATGCCGCGATCGACGCCGTCCACCAGAACCCACGCGGGATCCGCCTGCGAGCGGTGGTCGTGAAGATCGTCGCCTCGGCCCTCACCATCGGATCGGGCGGGTCGGGAGGTCGGGAGGGCCCGACGGCGCAGATCAGCGCAGGGTTCGGGTCGCTGCTCGCCCGGGTGCTCGACCTGTCCCCCGAGGACGGGCGGATCGCGGTGTCGATCGGCATCGGATCTGGTATCGGGGCGATATTCAGCGCGCCGCTCGGCGGGGCGGTCCTCGCCGCGGACATCGTCTACCGCGACGACTTCGAGTTCGCCGCGCTGCTACCCGGGGTGTTCGCCTCGATAATCGCCTACGCCATCTTCGGGGGCGTCCTCGGGTACCAACCGCTGTTCGCGATACCCGGCGGCTACCACTTCCACCAGCCGATCCAGCTGTTGTGGTTCGCGATCATCGGCCTCCTCGCCGGGGGCCTCGGACTGCTCTACTCCCGGTCGTTCTACGGGCTCGTGCGGCTCTCCAGCCGGCTCCCCTTCAGCCGGAAGCTCCGCCCCGCCCTCGGCGGGCTCCTGGTCGGGCTCATCGCGCTCGGCCTCCCCGAGGTGCTCGGCACCGGCTACGGCTGGGTGCAGAAAGGTCTCAGCGCCGACCTGGTCCACACCCCGCTCCTCATCATCCTCGCCCTCCCCCTCGCCCGCATCCTCGCCACCGCCCTGTCGATCGGCACCGGCGGCTCGGGAGGGGTGTTCGGCCCGGGGATGGTGATCGGCGCGTTCACCGGCCTGGCGGTCTGGCGGGTGCTGGAGCCGATCGCCCCCGGCGTCGGCCACGACCCGGCACCTTTCGTGATCGTCGGGATGATGGCCGTCTTCGGCGGGATCTCGCGGGCGCCGATAGCGGTCATGCTGATGGTCGCCCAGATGACCGGGAGCATCGCCCTGCTCGGCCCGGCGATGGTCGCCGTCGCGATCTCCTGGTTCATCGTGGACTGGGCCGACGACAGCATCTACCGCTCCCAGCTGCACAACCGTGACGACTCGGCGTCCAGCCGGATCCAGCTCGGCCTGCCGCTGCTCGCCACGCTCCGGGTCGCCGACGTGATGAGCGCCCCACGGCTGGTGCTGGCCGGGACCACCACCGCGTCCGAGGCGCTCGAGGCCCTCCGGCGCGCCGGGGTGCCCGGTGCCCCGGTCTCCGACGCCAAGGGCGCCTACATCGGCACCGTCGAGACCGACCGGGTCGAGCGTGCCGCCGACGCCGACCCCGGCTCGTTGATGGCCACGCTCGCCGACGCCACCACCGCCACCACCACCGGGGGAGCCACCCTCGATGTCGGCCTCGAGGCGCTCACCCATGCCGGCGGGCACTGGGTTGCGGTGACGAGCGGCCGGCACAACATCGTCGGGATCCTCTCGATCGGCGACCTGGTCACCGGCTACCGCCAGGCCCTCGGCACCAACGTCGAGAAGATCGACCGGGTGGCGCCCCATGCGGTCGCCGTCGAGGAGCGCATCGCCGCCGGCTCCCCCGTGGACGGCCGGGCGGTCGCCGACGCCGGCCTGCCGGCAGGAACCGTGATCGTCGCCGTCCAGCGCGCCAACGAGCTGCTCGCGTCCGACGCCACCACGGTGCTCGGTGCCGGCGACATGGTCACCGCCCTCACGAGCCCCGAGCACGCCGACGAGCTTCGACGGCTGCTCCGGGGCGCCCGCTCGGGCCCCGACGAGGTCACCCCGGGAACCCAGATGATCTGAGCAACCGGGCGCGCAGGGGCGGGTCCTGGTCGAGAGGCGCCCGGTCCCCGTCGCCACACCCGCTGGCGCTCGCAAGGCCCCGGGTACCCTGGCGACCTGCGCGGGCCCTGCGCCCTGCCCGGGCGCCGGCACTTGACGACTGCTGTGCACTTGACAACTGCTGTAAACGTTTGCAAAAATGACCCTCTTGGGTGCTCAGCCGTCGACGATCAAAGACGTCGCCCGGGCGGCGGGAGTTTCGGTGGCGACGGTGTCACGGGCTCTCGGCGCACCGGGGATGGTCCACGACGCCACCCGGTCACGGGTGTTGGAGGCCGCGTCGAGCCTGGGCTACCGGCCGAACCGGGCGGCGAGGAGCCTGATCACCGGGCGTACCGGCAACCTCGGGGTGATCGTGCCCGACCTCGGCAACCCGTACTTCCACTCGGTGCTGAAAGGCGCCCAGGCGAGGGCACGCGCCGCAGACCATGCGGTCTTCGTCGCCGACTCGGAGGAACAGGCCGGGGAGGAGGCATCGCTCCTCGAAGCGATGGCCCGCCAGGTCGACGGGTTGCTGCTCTGCTCGTCGAGGCTCACCGCCCGAGCCCTGGCCAGGGCGCCGATCGACCGGCTCGTGCTCTTCGGCCGGCGGGTTCACGGAGTTCCGAGCGTCGTGCCCGACAGCGCCGACGGGATGCGCCAGGCGGTCACCCACCTCCACGTCCTCGGCCACCGCCGGATCGCCTACCTAGCCGGGCCCCGGCGGTCCTGGTCGGACCAACAACGCCGCAAGGGCCTCGAGGCGGCCTGCCGGGAGCTCGGGATCGTCCAGAGCGTGCTCGGCCCGGTCTCCCCCACCTTCGCCGGGGGCGTCGAGGCCGCGGACCCTGTCCTCGCCTCCGGCGCCACCGCCGTGATCGCCTACAACGACCTGGTCGCAGTGGGTGTCGCCCACCACCTCGCTGCCCGCGGGGTCCGCGTCCCCGAGCGACTGAGCCTGGTCGGCTTCGACGACATCCCGGTAGCGTCGATGACCACCCCGCCGCTCACCACGGTGGCGGTCCCGACCGAGGCCGCCGGTCGGATCGCCATCGAGTTGCTGCTCGACCGCCTGGGGCGCGGCGACACCGCCGGCTCCTGCTTCGAGCTTCCGACCTCCCTGGTGGTCCGCCAGTCGACCGGGCCGCCACCCACCCGCAGCCAGCCGAGCCCCGAACCCCGACCGAACCCTAGGAGCAGCTGATGCCCACCCTCGTCCGTCCCGGCACCGACACCGACCTGATCGGACCGTCGCCCGCCACCCCCGCCGAGCTCAAGGAGCCGGACCTCGACGCGGACCCCGAGATCCCCCTGGTCGTGACCTCCGGCACCGTCCCGGCGGTCGCCGGCGGGGTCGGCCCGGACCGGGCGGGCGGTCACCGCCCGGTGGTCGCCGCCGCCGGCTGCCGGCCCTACTACCTGTGGGTGACGGCCGGTCAGGGACGAACGACGACCCCCAGGACCGTTCCCGACCACGTGTGGGTGCAGGCACGATGAGCGCCGCGCTGCTCATCAGGCTCCACCCCGGCGACCCCGTCGCGGTCACCAGGGTCGCACTCGACGCGGGCAGCGCCGCCGCAGTGCCCGGCGGCCCGGAGCTAGAAGTGCTCGACGCCGTCCCCGCCGGCCACAAGCTGGCCGTGGTCGAGATCCCTGCCGGAACGGTGGTGACCAAGTACGGCCAGCCGATCGGGGTGGCGACCACCGCGGTCCACCCCGGCCAGCACGTCCACACCCACAACCTGGTGTCGCTGTCGGTCGGCCCCGAGGGGGTGGCGCCCCCTCCCTCCCCTGCCGGCCAGGCCGGCCCTGCCCGTCCCCGCGGCGGTGACCGGTCCGCCGACCTGGCTCCGGCCACCTTCCGGGGCATCGTGCGCCCCGACGGGCGGGTCGGCACCCGCAACTACATCGCGGTGGTCAGCTCGGTCAACTGCTCCGCGACGGTGGTGCGCCGCATCGTGGCGGCCTTCGGGGCCCCCGGGGTGCTCGAGGGGCGACCGGACATCGACGGGGTCATCGCCCTCACCCACGGCGGGGGGTGCGGGACGGCAGCGACCGGGGACGGGCTCGCCGTCCTGCGCCGCACCCTGGCCGGCTACGCCCGGCACCCCAACGTCGGGGGCGTCGTGGTGCTCGGCCTCGGCTGCGAGGTCAACCAGGTCGACGAACTGGTCGAGGAGATGGCGCTGCCGCCGGAGGTACCCCTGCGGGCAGCGACGATCCAGGGCGAAGGGGGGACCCGGAAGGCGATCGACTGGGGCGTCGCCCAGGTGCGGGAGACGATCGAGGACCTGGCAGCGATCGGCCGGCGCGACGTGCCCGCCGCCGAACTGGTCCTCGGCCTCCAGTGCGGCGGCTCCGACGCCTGGTCGGGGGTGACCGCGAACCCGGTTCTCGGTGTCGCCAGCGACCTGCTGGTCGCCGCCGGCGGGACCGCGGTGCTGGGCGAGACACCCGAGATCCACGGAGCCGAGCACCTTCTCACCGCCCGGGCGACCTCACCCGCTGTCGCCCGGGCACTGGAGGAGCGGATCGCCTGGTGGGAGGCCTACACCCGGGCCAACGGGACCACCATGGACTCCAACCCCTCGCCGGGCAACCGGGCCGGCGGGATCACCACCATCGAGGAGAAGTCACTCGGGGCGGTCGCCAAGGGTGGCGCCAGCCCGCTG
>JAKABK010000104.1 GCA_021796905.1 Actinomycetes bacterium | reverse complement strand
GGTCGTTGACGACGCTGAAGTACTCGCCGGGGGTCCCGTCGGGACGGGTCACCCGGTCACGGCGTACCGAGTACCAGGGGTTGGTGTGGACGGTCTCGCTGTCGTGGCGCACCCACGGCCCGAGGCGTTCCCCGCCGGCTACCACCCGGCGACCCCGCCGGCGGCGGCGCGGGGGTCGCTGCCCCCGCAGAGCACCCCGGAGGGGTGGTCGACGTCGACCAGGTGGGCGTGGCCGAACGACGAGTCCCACGGGCCCGACGGGCTCACCTGGTGCCCGAGGCGGCGGAGGCCCTCCACCCACCTCGGCGCAGCGTGCCCCTCGACCTGCACCGAGACCCGCCCCCGAGCGGTCCAGGTCTCGAAGCCGTCGCCGGTGGGTAGGCCGTCAGGGCCGAGTGGGGCGCCGAGAGCGAAGCGGCCGGCGGCCACCGCCGAGGCGGGGTCCTCCCCGCCGGCGAGCACCCGGGCGAGCAGCTGGAGGAGGATCTGGGGTTGGGCGTCGCCTCCCATCGTCGCAGCGACGATCCGCAGCGACCCGTCGGGGCGGGTGACGAGCGTCGGGCAGAGGGTGTGCGGCGGGCGACGCCCCGGGCCGTACTCGGCGGGATGGCCGGGGTCCAGGGAGAAACCCCGTCCCCGGTTGTGCAGGAAGATCCGGCACCCGGGCACGACCAGACCTGATCCCCAGCCGGAGGCGTTGGACTGCACCAGGCTCACCCCCATCCGCTCGGAGTCGACCGCGCACAGTCCGATCGTGTCACCGGCGTCCCCGGGCACGCCGAGCGTCCCGGCCCGCTCCGGGTCGATCGCCGCTCGGCGGGGGGCGAGGCGGGACGGGTCCAGCAGGTCGTTGCCCGAGGCCCCCTCGAAGAGCACGTCGGGGCGGTCGAAGGAGGCCTGGCGGGCCGACTCGACCAGCAGGTGCGCCCAGGCCGGGTCGTCGGGGTGGGGCAGGTCGAAGCCGTCGGCGATCCAGGAGGCGGAGGCGGTGAGGTAACCCTGGGAGGCGGGGGGAGCGCTCCAGATCCGGTGCCCCCAGGCGTCGGCGGACACCGGGTCGACCCAGTCGGCCTGGGAGCGGTCGAGGTCGGCCCTGGTGTGCTCGCCGGCGGTGACCGACAAGAAGTCGTCGCCGAGAACCCCGAGGTAGAAAGCCGAACGGTCCCCGGTGGCGATCGCGTCGAGCGCCAGCGCGACGCCGGGCCGGCGGACGATCGTCCCGGGGGAAAGACCCCCCGGAGCGCGATAGTCCTCGGCGCCGGGGAGGCCGGCCACCCGGCTGGAGGCTGCGACCAGGCCCGGGGAGGCGGGGAAACCGACCTCGGCGTAGCGCCGGGCGGGGGCGAGCACCTCGGGCAGGGGCAGCCGGCCGAAGCGGTCGTGGAGGGCGAGCCAGCCGTCGGCGCATCCGGGCACGGTCACCGCCGCCGGATGGCCGAAGGGAGGTACGACCCGATGCCCCTCGGCCCGCAGGCGGTCGGGATCGGCTCCCGAACCGGCCCGGCCCGAGGCGTCGAGGGCGACCACGCCGGCGCCGGGGCCCGGGCTCACGACCGCCCACAGGTCCCCCCCGAGGCCGCAGAGGTGCTGGGTGGTGACGGCGAGGACCGCGCTGGCGGCGATCGCCCCGTCCGCCGCGCTGCCCCCCCGGCGCATCGTGTCTGCCCCCGCAGACGAGGCCAGGTGGTCGACCGAGCAGACCATCCCCGACGGGGCGTGGCGGGCGGGCAGCGGTTGGAGGCGGGTCAACCGAGTGGCCTGGCGAAGCTCAGCTCGTGGCCGTCGGGGTCGCGCAGGTGGAAGAAGCGCTCGCCCCACGCGGCGTCCTCGGGGCGTTGCTCGGGGCGCAGCCCGGAGCCGCTCACCCTCGCCCATGTGGCGTCCACGTCGTCGACGAAGAAGATGACCCGGCCCCAGCGGCCGTCCTGGTCCGGGAGGGCCGGGTCGTGCTGGAGGTTGACGAAGCCGGTGCCCGCCCGCAAGCTCGTGAAGCCGCTGCGGGCGCCCCCGGCGAGCAGGGGGAAGCCGGCTTCCCGGTAGAACGCCACCGATCGCGCCATATCGGCGACGGCCAGGGTGACGGCGTTGATCTGCTCGACGGAGCCGGCAGCCACGGGCGCGCTCACCGGTGGCGACGCTCGGCTTCCCGCACCCGGGCGACCATCACCTCGAGCAGCGCCCAGGACACCTCCGGGTGCTCCATGGCGAACGGGCGGAACACCCACTGGGTCAGCATGACACAGCTCAGGTCGGTCTCGGCTACCACGGTGGCCGAGCGCCGGTCCCGGTCGATCAGGGCCATCTCACCGAAGTAGCCCCCCGAGCCGAGCCGGGCGACCGGCTCACCCTCGACCGAGACGACCGCTTTCCCATCGACGATCACGGTGAAGATCGTGCCGAACTCGTCCTGGTCGGTGAGCACGGTCCCCGCCGGGAAGGTCCGCTCGTGGGCCTCGCGGGCGAGGCGTGCCAGGTCCTTCTTCGAGACCGCGGCGAACAACGGTACGCTCGACAGCACATCTGCGGCGTTGGGCATGGCCGATGCTACGCCGCCGGGAGCCTCGGTGAGCCGACCGCGGTACAATCGGATCTCGGCCGGACCCAGGAGGCGAGAGGTTGCCGGGACCACCCCGCGGGCATCCCGAGTCGACCGTGCCCGTCGGGCGCTTCCGCCGGCTCTTGCGCCGAGCCGATGCGGTCCGGGACGTTACGCCCGGCCCCCCCACCCCGACCGGTCCGCGCAGGGGGCCGGCCCCCGCCGAGGAGGTCCCGGCAGCAGGCGCCCTCCACGACGGCGACCAGCGCAGCGTGCTCGACGAGCTCCTCGAGGCCGACTTCGCCGAGCCCGAGGAGGTCGCCGAGGCGGCCGCCGTCGAGGCCGCGGTCACCGACGCCGAGGCCTTCGGCCACATCGGTCCGCCACTAGACCGGCGCTCACCGTTTTGGATCGCGATGACCGCGACCTTCGGGGTTGCCGTGGCGGGCGTGGTGATCGTCACGGTTTACTTCGCCCGCAGCATCCTGCTCCTGTTCGGCCTGTCGCTGTTCATCGCCGTCGGGCTCGACCCGGTCGTCGCCTGGTTGCGCCGCTTCATGCCGCGACCCGTAGCCGTCGGTGTCGTGATCCTCCTCGGCCTGGCTGCACTGGCCGGCGTCGCCGAGCTGGTCGTGCCCGTGCTCGTCACTCAGGTGACCGCCCTGGTCCGCGCCCTGCCGCACTACTTCCGGCAGCTCAAGAGCAGCAGCTCGCTGGTCGGGAGGCTCAACCGTCAGTACCACGTCGAGTCGTCGCTGCGCAAGACCCTCACCAGCGGATCGTCGGGGGTCGCCTCGGGACTGCTCGGCCTCGGACGGGCGGTCCTCGGGGCGTTGGCCTCGACGCTGGTCGTGCTGGTCCTGTCGGTCTACCTGCTGTTCGATCTCCCCCGTTTCAAACGGCTCCTGTACGGGCTCGTGCCCCGGAGCCGCCGGGCCCGGACCGTCTTGCTCAGCGACCAGATCTTCGCCAAGGTCGGGGGCTACGTCCTCGGCAACGTGGTGATCTCGGTGATCACCGGTATCGGCACCTACGTCTGGTGTGTCGCGCTCGGGGTCCCCTACCCGCTGCTGCTGGCCGTGCTCGTCGCCGTCTTCGACCTCGTGCCTGTCGTCGGCTCCACCGTCGGTGGCGTGGTCGTCGCCGCCGTCGCCCTCACCGTCTCGCCGACCGTGGCGGTCGCCACGGTCGGCTTCTACCTCGCCTACCGTTTGCTGGAGGACTACCTGCTCGCACCGCGGATCATGCGCAGGACGGTGGACGTCCCCGGGCTGGTGACGGTTGTCGCGACCCTGGTGGGCGGAGTGCTGCTCGGCGTCATCGGCGCCCTCGTCGCGATCCCGGTGGCCGCCGCGGTCAAGCTCCTGCTCGAGGAGCTCGCCGCTCCGCGCCTCGAGCAGCACTGAGGCCACCGGCGGCTCGACGCAGCGCCCGACGCCCCCAGCCGGGCGAGAGCCCGAGAGCCGGGCCGCCCGGCGGCCGACCGTGCGTCGTGGTCGACCCGTCGCGGCAACCCGTCGCGGTCCGCCCGAGCCGTGCCAGGGACCCGCTCAGCCAGCTTGCGCCCGTCGTGACCGGGTTCACGCCCTCGCCGGGCCGTAGAGCCCGAGGGTCACACCCTGGAGGTGTCCCGGCGGAACCTCCAGGTCGCGCCAGCGACGAATACCGCCAGCCACACGACCACGTTCGCCCCCCAGCTCCAGGCGAAGTCCCCGCCGGTGAGCGGGAAGTGGACGAGCTGGTTCAGCCCGTACAGCGGCGTGAACTTCGCGACGGTCCGCAGTGCCGGCGACAGCTCGCTCAGCGGGATGAACAGCCCTCCGCCGAAGGAGAAAAGCATCAGGACGAAGCCGATGACCTGCATCACGTTTTCCGACGGCAGCAGGTAGCCGACGAACAGCCCGAACGCCGCGAACAGCAGAGAACCGATCCACACGCACAAGGCCGTGCCGACCCAGATGCCTACCGGCATCGACGGCTTGCCGACGAGGATCCCGGCGCCGTAGACGACCACCACTGCCGCGGCGCCGAGCACCAGGGAGGTCAGCATCTTGATCACTATGTAGGCGAGCGGTGACAGCGGGGTGACGCGTAGCTGGCGGCTCCATCCCGACAGGCGCTCCACCGACACCATCGCGCCGCCGCTCGTGGTGGCGAGCACCGCACCGTAGAGGGCCATGGAGATCATGATGAAGGCCGAGACGTTGCCGTGACCGACCCTCTCGCTGGCGTAGGCGGCGTCCAGCCCGAAGAGCAGGAAGAAGATCACCGGGGTGACGAGGCTGAACACGATCGTCCGCCGGTTGCGCAACATCCGTCGTACCTCGATGGCGACGACCCCGACGCTGAAGCCTCCCATCGGCGGCGTCGGGCGCTCCAGGAGGGGAGGCGGCGTAGCGGCACGGACGGTCATCGGGGCACTCCTGTGGTGCTGTCGCGGTGGTCGTCGCCGGTCAGGGCGAGGAACGCCTCCTCCAGGCCACGGGCGGTGATCTCGAGGTCGCGCGCGGCTGTTTCGTTCAACAGGTACCGGGCGACCGAGTCGGAGTCGGCGGTCTGGACCAGCACGGTGGCGCCACGGACCTCGACGCTCGTCACCCCGTGCACCCGCGCCAGGGCGTCCGGGTCGGCGCCGGCGAGGGTGGCCCGCACCGTTCTCCCCGACGCGAGGCTCTTCACCTCAGCGGCGGTACCGTCCGCTACCACCCGGCCCCTGGCGACGAGCACGACACGGTCCGCGTAGGCGTCCGCCTCCTCGAGGTAGTGGGTGGCGAACACGACCGTGCGGCCCGAGGCGGCGTCCTCCCGTATCGCCCGCCAGAAGTCCCGGCGCCCTTCGACGTCCATTCCCTGGGTGGGCTCGTCGAGGATGAGCAGCTCGGGGTCGGGGACGAGCGCCATAGCGAAGCGCAGCCGCTGTTGCTCGCCCCCCGAGCACTTGCCCACCCGGCGGTTGGCGATCGATGCGATCCCGGCCCGCTCCAGGACCTCACCGATCGGGCGGGACGTGGCGAACAGCTTGGCGGTGTAGGCCACGGTCTCGGCCACCGTCAGGTCCCGGAGCAGCCCGCCGGTCTGCATCACTGCGGAGACCAGGCCCCTGACAACCGCCTGGCGGGGGGACATGCCGTAGACCTCGACCGTCCCGGCGCTCGGGGTCGACAGGCCGAGGACGACGTCGATGGTGGTGGTCTTGCCGGCGCCGTTGGGGCCGAGGAAGGCCACCACCTCACCGGAGCGCACGGCGAGGTCGACACCCCGGAGCGCCTCGACGGCGCCGAAGCGCTTGTGCACCTGGCGCAAGCGCACTGCCAGCGGCACGGCCGAGGCGCCGACGGCCGGATCGGAGAGCCCTCCGGTCTCCGCAGTGCTGGCCCCGGTCGATGTCATGGGCACCAGTATCACCCGAGCCGGACGGCCCTGGAAGTGCTCGACGACCGGATCCTGCGATGACGGCAGCGACGGGTCCGGGCCGCAGGACCGCAGCTGCGCCGGTGGGGTCCTGGGCACCGGCGCGCTACAGCGCGCCGGTGCCGGTCGCCGCAGCAGTCGGGGCATACAGGCTGCTCGGAGGGGTTCGTCGCCGCTCCCACCCGGCGTAGCGGCATGCTTGTGCGGTGAGCTCCGCCGTGCTGGACACCCCGATCGGGCCTCTCTTCGTCGAAGGCGACCCCAGCGCAGTCACCGCCGTGCGCTTCGGTCCCGGCGAGGAGCACCGGGCGGGGGATCTCGACGCCGCCGTCGAGGAGCTGACTGCCTATTTCGCCGGGCAGCTCACCGACTTCGACCTGCCGCTACGCGCCGACGGAACACCGTTCCAGCAGCGGGTGTGGGCCGAGCTGCGTCGGATCCCCTTCGGGGAGACGTGGAGCTACGGCGCGTTGGCGGCGGCGGTCGGCAACCCGAAGGCGGCCCGGGCCGTCGGGATGGCGAACAACCGCAACCCGGTCAGCATCGTCGTCCCCTGCCACCGGGTGATCGGCGCCGGCGGGTCGCTCACCGGCTACGGAGGCGGCCTGGACCGCAAGGCCTGGCTGCTCGACCACGAGCGTCGCGTCCGGGCTGCGGCGCAGGGCTGCTGAGCCGGGCCGGCGACTCCATGGCCACCGTCGCGCCTGCCACCGCCCGGTCCGCCTGCCGACTGGGCGGCG
>JAKABK010000103.1 GCA_021796905.1 Actinomycetes bacterium | reverse complement strand
GTGGCCGCCGATGAACTTCGTCGCCGAGTGCAGCACGATGTCCGCGCCGTGCGCCAGCGGCTGGCACAGGTAGGGGCTCGCCAGGGTGTTGTCGACGATGAGCGGGACGTGGTGCTCGTGGGCGACACGGGCGACCCCCGGGATGTCCAGGACATCTCCCTTGGGGTTGCCGATCGTCTCGCCGTAGAAGGCGGCGGTCTCCGGGCGGACCGCCGCAGCCCAGGAGTCGAGGTCGTCGGGGTCGTCGATGAAACTGACCTCCACCCCCATCTTCGCCATGGTGTAGTGCAGGAGGCTGTAGGTCCCGCCGTAGAGCGACGCCGACGCCACCACGTGACCCCCGGCCTGGGTCAGGGTGAGGATGGCGAGGGTCTCGGCCGCCTGCCCGCTGGCGGTGGCCAGCGCTCCGACGCCGCCCTCGAGGTCGGCGACGCGCTCCTCGAAGACCGCCTGGGTGGGGTTCATGATGCGGGTGTAGATGTTGCCCGGCTCGGCCAGTCCGAACAGCGCCGCGGCGTGGTCGGTGTCGCGGAAGGCGAAGCTCGTCGTCTGGTAGATCGGCGTGGCACGGGCGCCGGTGGTCGGATCGGGGGCGGCCCCCGCGTGGATCTGTCGGGTCTCGAAACCTCGGTTGTCCTGCGGCATGTCCCGTCCCCTCGCTCGTCCGGCGTCGGGCGAAACCCTACCTGTTCAGTCGGATTTCGGCCAACCTCCGACCCCCGGCTAGCGGCCCCGCACCTCGGCGTAACGGGCGAGGGCCTCCTCCCGCTCGGCGTGGTGGTCGACGATCGGGTCGGGGTAGTCGGCGGCGCCGAAGGGACGCTGGCGCAGCTCCCAGGGGGCGTGGACGTGGGCGTCGGTGAGGCCCGCCAGCTCCGGCACCCAGCGCCGGACATAGGCGCCGGTCGGGTCGAACTTGCGCCCCTGCAGCACCGGGTTGAACACCCGGAAGTAGGGGGCGGCGTCGGTGCCGGTACCGGCCACCCACTGCCAACCGTGGTTGTTGGAGGCGAGGTCCCCGTCGACCAGGTGCTGCATGAACCATCTCGCGCCGCGACGCCAGTCGAGGTGCAGGTCCTTGACCAAGAAGCTGGCGGCGATCATCCGCACCCGGTTGTGCATCCACGCCTCGGTCGCCAACTGGCGCATCCCGGCGTCGACGATCGGGTAGCCGGTCCGTCCCTCGCACCAGGCGGCGAAGCGCCGGTCGGCGAGCCGACCGGTGTCGACCCTCATGCCGGCCATACCCGGCTGGAGGCTGCTCCGGGCGCTGCCGGGATGGTGCCAGAGGACGTCTGCGTAGAACTCCCTCCAGCACAGCTCCGAACGCCAGGTGGCGTGCGCACGCCGGCGGACCTCGAGCGGGGCGAGCAGGCTTCGCGGGTGGAGGCAGCCGAAGTGGAGGTAGGCGGACAGACGGGAGGTGCGGTCGGCGCCCGGGTCGTTGCGCTCCTCGCCGTAGTGGTCCAGGTCGTGGCGGAGAAAGTCCTCGAAGCGGCGCTTGGCGGCCGCCTCGCCGGGTTCGGGGATCGCCGCGGCGAGCTTTGGGGCCGCGGGTATGCCGACGCCTTCGACCCCCTCGGCCCACTCGACCCGCTCGGGCAGCGCGAGCGGCGCTCCCCAACCGTGGGCGACCCACGCCCGGGAGTAGGGGGTGAAGACCTTGAAGGGGGTCCCGTCACCCTTGCGCAGGCTCCCCGGCTCCACTGCGTAGGGGGTGCCGGCGAAGCGCAGCTCCACACCGGCCGCCGCGAGGGTCACCCCGGCCGCCTCGTCGCGTCGGCGGGAGTAAGGGCCGCAGTCGGCGGTCGCTATCACCAGCGACGCGCCGAGCCGCGCGCAGACCGCGGCCAGCTCGACCGCCGGATCCCCGCGGCGGACCACCAGGTGACCGCCGCTCGACCGGTCGAGCTCGGCGAGGGCGCCGGCGAGGAACGCCCTGCGGGGCTCCCCCGCCCTGTCCCACAGCTCGGGGTCGACGACGAAGACCGCCAGCACCGTGCCGGATGCGGCGGCTTCCACCAACGCCGGGTTGTCCGACAGGCGCAGGTCCCGCCTCACCCACCAGATCACCGTCGATCGAGCCACCCGGGTGAAGCTATCCACTGGCCGACGCGACGCCGGTGCCGGCGGGACCCGACCCGTCCGGGCGACCCGGCCGAGCACCCCGACCGGACGGAGGGTCCACCGGGCCGGCCTCGGGGCCCGGGGGAATGAGCGCGGCACGCGGTGGGTTCCATCTGCGTGCCCAGAACCGCCGGCGATCCCGACCTGGCGGTCATCGGCGGGGGAGCGGCGGGGCTCGCCGCGGCCCGGGCCGGCGCGCGTCGCGGCCTGCGGACGATCCTCGTGAGCGACTCCCCGCTCGGCGGGGACTGCACCTTCACCGGTTGCGTGCCGTCCAAGACCCTGATCGAGGCTGCCGCCCGGCGACTGCCGTTCGAGGTAGCTGCCGCAAGGATCCGGGAGGTGGTGGCCGGGATCGCCGCCAGCGAGGACGCCACGGTCCTGCGCTCCGAGGGTGTCGAGGTCACCGAGGGCAGCGCCCGCTTCGCCGGCCGGGGGCAGATCTGCGTCGACGGGCACCGGCTCGAGGCGTCGAGGATCGTGATCGCGACCGGATCGGAGCCGGCGGTGCCGCAGGTCCCGGGCCTCGAGCGGGTCGCGTACCTCACCAACGAGACGGTCTTCGACCTGGACCGGCTCCCGGGATCGATCGGCGTGCTCGGCGGCGGACCGATCGGCTGCGAGCTTTCCCAAGCCTTCGCCCGCCTCGGCGCAGAGGTGCACGTCTTCGAGGCCGCCAGCCGGCTCCTGCCCCGCGAGGAGACCGAGGCGAGCCGGGTGATCGGCGAGGTGCTAGCCGCAGAGGGGATCGACCTGCACGTCGGGGTGGAGGTCACCGAGGTCGGACGGGCCGGCCGCTCGGGGGGCGTCCGCGTGGAGTGCTCCGACGGCTCGCGGGTGGAGGTCGACGCCCTGCTGGTCGCGACCGGCCGCCGGGCGCGGACTGCGAGCCTCGACCCGGACGCCGGAGGGATCGCCCTCGACGGGCGGGGGTTCGTGCGCACCGACAGGTTCCTCGAGACGAGCGTCCCGGGCGTCTACGCCGCCGGGGACGTGACCGGCGGCCCGGGCTCCACCCACTCCGCCGACGAGATGGGGCGCCTCGCGGTCGGCAACGCCTTCGGCCGCGCCGGGCGGCTCGGTCGGCGGGCCTTCGACACCGCAGCGGTCCCGTGGGTCACCTTCTGCGACCCCGAGGTCGCCCGGGTGGGTATGAGCGAGCAGCAAGCGGCCGCTGCCGGCGGCCGGGTCGCCTTCGTTCCCTTCAGCGAGCTGGACCGGGCGATCATCGCTGGACGCACCGAAGGTTTCGTGAAGTTGGTGGTCGGTCCCCGCGCCGGGCTCGGCAACGCCGGCGGCGGGCGGGTTCTAGGGGCGACGATCGTCGCCCCTAGAGCCGGCGAGATGATCCACGAGGTGGCCCTCGCGATCCGCACCGGGATGTTCGCCGGGCGCCTCGCCCAGACCGTGCACGCCTACCCCACCTGGTCGTCGGCGATCCGCCAGGCCGCCGCCCAGCTGTTCATGGAGCTCGACGGCCGCGCCGCCCGACCAGCCGAGCCCGGCCGACCGTCTCGGCGCTCCCCGTAGGTCCGTTCCGTGGGCGGGACCGCCCCGCTCGGCCGGTTCGGATTCGTGGACCAGCACCCGGGTCGGGTCCGACGGCCGCTCCCCCCGGCGGTGACGGTCGGGGAGGGCGGCTCCGTGCAGTGTGTCGAGCAGCGGCCGACCGTCGCCGAGCCCGGTGCGCACCTGGCGCCGGGCGACCTCGGGATCGACCACCTCGAGCAGACGCCGGGTCACCGACCACGACAAGCCCCGATTGGCCTTCGGGGTGTCGGCGACGACCACGGCGAAAAGCGACGCCGACTGCCTGGCGTCCCCGGCCCACAGGTGCGGCCGGCCGCCGGCGACGACCCCGCAGGCGACCAGTGCGCTGAGCAGGATCGCGGCGGGGTCGGCCTCGGTGTGGGGGGCGGCGGCGAGCACCCACTCCCCGACCGCACCGGTGAGTGCCTCCTCGGGCAGGCCGGGGCGGGCGCCGGTCACCGGCCCGGGTGCGGATGACATGGTCACATGGTGGCACCCCCACGGGCCGGCCGGCGCCGTCCCCACCCTCGGCCGAGCCGGCGAACGGCGCGGCCTCAACTGCCGGCGCCGTAGCGCTCGAGCAGCCTGCGGGCGATCACGATCCGCTGGATCTCGTTGGTGCCCTCGCCGATCACGAGCAGCGGTGCGTCCCGGTAGTACCGCTCGACCGGGGAGTCGGTGGTGTAGCCGTAGCCGCCGAGGACCCGCATCGCCTCCTCGGTATTGGTCATCGCCGCCTCCGAGGCGAACAGCTTCGCCATCCCCGCCTCCACGTCCGCCCGTCCGCCCCGGTCGATGCGCTCGGCCGCGGATCGGACCAGCAGGCGGGCCGCCTCGACCCGGGTGGCCATGTCGGCGAGCTTGAAGGCCACCGCTTGGTGACGGGCGATCGGCACCCCGAAGGTCTGTCGCCGCCCGGCGTAGACCACTGCGGTCTCGAACGCGGCGCGGGCGAGGCCGACGGCACGGGCGGCGACGTTGACCCGACCGAGCTCGAGGGCGCCGAGCACGAACGGCAATCCCCGTCCCAGGCCCCCGCCTTCCCCGGTCCCTCCCAGCACTGCTTCGGCCGGCACCCGGTGGCTCTCGTAGACCATCTCGACGGTCTCGACCCCGCGGTAGCCGAGCTTGTCGACATGGCGGGTGACCGTGATCCCACCGCAGCGGGGCCCGGGTTGCTTGTCGACCAGGAAGCAGGTGATCCCCTCCGGGGCCTTCGCTGCCAGGGCGACCAGCCCGGCCCGCTCACCGTTGGTCACCCACATCTTGGTCCCGTCGATCACGTACTCCTCACCGTCGGGGCGGGCGACGCAACGCAGTGCCCGAGCGTCGCTTCCGGCGTCGGGCTCCGAGAGCGACAGCGCGGCGCGCACCTCACCGCTCGCCAGCCGCGGGAGCCACCGCTGCCGCTGCTCGTCGGTCCCGTGGGTTGCGATGAGCGTCGCGACGATCAGGTGGCTGTTGACCACCCCGGCGAGCGACATCCACCCGACGCTCAGTTCCTCCACGACCCTCGCGTAGGTGACGGTGTCGAGACCGATCCCGCCGTACGCCTCGCCGATCGTCGCCCCGAACAGCCCGAGTCGGAGGAGCCCGGCGACCAGCTCGTCGGGGTAGCGGTCGGCCGCGTCGAGCTCACCGACCGCCGGGACGACCTCGGCTTCGACGAAGCGTCTCACGGCGGCGACCACCTCGTCGGCCAGCTCCGGGTCCGTGGGTGGGTTCGGCACCTCGCCGATGCTATCCACGGCAGGCGGGCCGCCCGCCCGTGTACCCGGTGAGAAGATGTGGCCGTGCCGGCCGCCATGTCCCGCGACGAACACGAGCGGGTCCCGGGCCGCTTCGGGGGTCTGGCCGCGCCCGTCGAACGTCCCCGACCGGCGCGGACCCGCCGGGAGCGCCGCGGGATCCGGGGCTGGATGCTGCTGATGCTCCTGACCCCGGCCAGCCTGGGGGTGGTGATCGCGTTCGCTCTCGGAGCCGCCGGCCCGCCTCCCCCGCCCGGGCCGTCGGTCCGGCCACTTTCGGTCCCGGCTGGTTACCGGGCGGTTGCCAATCCCTACTTCGGCTTCGCGGTCCCGGCGTCGTACCGCCCCAACGCCGCCTGGACCGACTCCAACGGGGACTTCTTCTACGGTGACCCGCTTCACGGCTGGGTCGCCGAGACCCTCCTCGTGGCCCGCCGGTCGCCGACGGCGGCCACGAGGCCGCCGGTGACGTTCAGGTTCTTCGCCGAGGGTCGCTCCACGCCTTACACCCTCTCGGGGGGCCACCCGGTTCACGTCGCCGGCGCGAGCTTCGCGTGGGAACTGGACGTCCACAGTCGGGCAGGATGGCGCGCGGTCGCGCTCGACACCTGGTCGCGACGGTCGTCCACCGAGATGTGGATGCTCGTGAGAGCACCGGGCCCGGTCACCCGGGCGGTGCTCGCCTCCGTGCGGGGCTGAGACCCCCGGCGCCCGGGGCACGCTGCGTTCGGACCGTCTCACCCTCTGCCGGCGCACCAGGGGCTCCCTTCGGGGCGTGCTGCCTCTCCGGTGACCCACTCGACGAGGCGTGGAACGCTCCGGTCCACCACCGCCTCGGCTCCGACGACGACCACCGGCTCCCACCGGCCGCCACAGGTCCGCTCGTCACCCGTCGGGCCGGGTGGCACCCAGGTAGACATCGCTTCCCCAAGCGACACCGACGCTGGCAGGGAACGCCTCGACCCGGACGTCTGCGCCGGTGTGTGGGGCGTCGACCATGTAGGACTGGCCGCTGGTCGTGCCCAGGTAGATCCCCACGTGGGTCACGTCGGCGGGACCGCGGCCGAAGAACACGAGGTCGCCCGGTTCCAACCGGGCACCGGGCGGCAGGTGCGGACCGGCGTCGAACTGCGCCTGGGCCACCCGCGGCAGGGCGATCCCGGCCGCCCGATAAGCGGCCTGGGCCAGCCCCGAGCAGTCGAAACCCACCCCGGGCGTCTCGCCGCCCCACACATACGGCGTCCCCACCTGGGCCAGGGCCCATTCGACGGCGATCCCGCCCGCTGTCGCTGCCG
>JAKABK010000102.1 GCA_021796905.1 Actinomycetes bacterium | reverse complement strand
CAAGGCGACGAGCAGCTGCTCGAGTGCCTCGGTGGCGCCGACCACCGCTTCGCCCACCTGCGCGACGACTGCCGCCAGGGCCCCAGCCGCGTCGAGCCCGCCGGCCGGGCCCGGGTGACCGCTCGGCTCGGGCTGTCTCATCCGACGGGACGCCAGGGGTGACGGGGTAGCGAAGCGCGGCGGCGGTTGCCGGCGACGTCGTCGCAGCATCCCGACGGGGCCCGGCTCGGTGGTCTCCGGCTCGACGACGTGCCCGTCGAGCCTGTCGGCGCGACCAGGCTCCGAAGCGTCGACACCCCCCGGACCTTACCCAGCCGTCACCCGGGTGCCGACCCAGGTGCACGGATCGGTCTGCGGGCTCGCCGCCAGATCTGCGACAGCCAGTGAGCTGACCGTGGTGCAGTGGGCAGGCGAGACGGCCGGTCGCTCGTTGCGGCGCCCGCAGCTCCGGCCCCCAGGCCGGCCGACAGCGGAGGGTGGCCCGGGACGTGCCGCTCGCGGGAGCCGGGCTCCGCCACCACCGGGTCGGGACCTCCACTGCGTCGGCAGCCCGGGCGGCTAGGGCCCCTGGCTCCTCGAGCGTGCGCTGCACGGGTCGGGGCCGTGACTTGACGGTGGTAGAGCTCCACTCTAAGTTCACCGGTAAGCGCTTTCGCGGCGTCGAGGGACGAGAAGAGGGTCCGGCGACGTGGGGAGGACCAGTGTGCCGTGAAGATCTTGAAAAGGCTGCGACACCTCCGACGATCTATGATGTCGCGAGGGCGGCGGGGGTGTCGATCGCGACGGTCTCTCGGGTGCTGAACCGGGTGCCGGGCGTCCGCCCGACTACACGAAGACGGGTGCTCGCCGCCGTCGAGGCGTTGCAGTTCGTACCGAGCGGTCCGGCTCGGAGTCTCTCCAAGCGGGTTACGAAGATCGTTGGCTTACTGTTCTTCAAGGCGGCCGACCACGGCTACATGGCCGAGCCACTCGAACAGGAGGAGGCGGAGAGCCTCCTCTATACCGACGCGATCATCCGAGGGGCGGAGCACGCGGCGCAGGAGCGGGGCTACGCGCTCCTCCTGGCCGGGGCCGGGGGCCCGGATGCCATGCGGACGGTGCGTCGCATCGCCGCCCAGGTCGACGGGCTCGTCATCTTGGAACGGGTCCTCCCCGAGGCGCGAGTGGGCACGCTCGCTCAGCGGATCCCAGTCGTGCTCCTCGCCGGTGGTGGGGGGCTCGGCCACGTCCTGACTGTCCGAATCGACAACGAGAGCAGCACGAGACAACTCGTTCGCCACCTCGTCGAGGTCCATGGTCACCGTTCACTCGCTTTCGTCGGCGAGGTCCCCCAGAGCCCGGATGCCGTGGCCCGGGCCGCGGCAGTTGCTGATGAGGCGGCCCGCCACGGGGTGGCTTGCGAGCGCGACGGGGATCTCCTGGGTGACTTCACGGCGCACGGGGGGTACACGGCGATGTGCCGGCGTCTGGAGTGCGGCCGACCGTTGCCCGACGCTCTTGTCTGCGCGAGCGATCAGACCGCCCTCGGTGTGCTACGTGCGCTTCGGGAAGCGGGGGTCCGGGTGCCGGGTGACGTGGCGGTCACCGGTTTCGACGACATATCGGCCGCGCGTCACATTCGCCCGACCCTCACCACTGTCCACCAGCCGATCTTCGAGTTGGGAGAGGTCGGCGTCGCCACCTTGCTCCGCCGTTTGGACGACCCGGACGCAACGAGCCCGGCGCCCCTGCCGACCCACCTCGTCTTGCGGGCGAGCTGCGGCTGCGATCGTCGGAGCGACGCCCTCACCGCCGACGGTGCCGGCCGGTCGATCGACCGGGACCAGCCTGACGCAGGGAGCAGCTCAGTGGACCGGGGCGCCGCTCGGGTGGTGGCGGCGGTCGGAGCCGGGACCGGGGGAGACGATGGGGTGCGGGCCGACTGCGCGGATGGCGGGCTCCCGGCTCGTGGCGCGCCGGGGTCAGCGGGAGTGCGGCGGAGAAGTGAGACGGGATGGGAGCTGCCGGGCACCGAGGAGCCGGGCAGTGCTGAGCTGGGCGGAGGGAGACCGGAGGTGGTGAGAGTGGGGGGGGAGCCATGAGCTATCTGGGCCGACGGGTCGGGTTCTATCTGGTCACGATCTGGGCGGCGATCACGATCAACTTCTTGATCCCCAGGCTGATGCCGGGGAACCCGGTGCAGTTGTTGATCGCCCGACTGCAGGGCCAGGGAACCCTGTCGACCCGAGCGATCCACGCGCTGTCGGTCGCCTTCGGCCTCGAGACCCACCAGAGCCTCGTCGCCCAGTACTGGCACTACTGGGTGCAGCTGTTCCACGGGAACCTGGGGCTCTCGGTCACCTACTACCCCTCGACGGTGGTCAATGTCATCGCCACGGCGCTGCCCTGGACCTTGGCGCTCGTTGGCATCTCGACGGTGATCGCCTTCGTGATCGGGACCGGGATCGGGATCCTTGCCGCTTGGCGCCGAGGCTCGTGGCTCGAGGCCGCGCTCCCGATCTCGACCTTCTTCACGGCCATCCCCTACTTCTGGCTCGGATTGGTCGCCGTCGCGGTCTTCGGGGTCGTTCTCGGGTGGTTCCCGCTCTCTGGTGGTCTCGGCCAGGGCATGGCTGTCGCGTTCAACGGGACGTTCATCTCGAGCGCTCTCTACCACGCCGCGCTGCCGGCGGTGACGATCGTAGTCACCTCGATGGCCGGGTGGATGATCGGGATGCGCAACATGATGGTGACGACTCTCGGAGAGGACTACGTCCTCGTTGCGCAGGCGAAGGGGCTCTCGGAGCGTCGGGTGATGATGACATACGCCGCCCGCAACGCCATCCTGCCGTCGATTGCAAGCTTTGCCCTCTCTCTCAGTTTCGTCGTCTCCGGTGCCATTCTCGTGGAGATAGTCTTCTCCTACCCTGGGATCGGTTACGTGCTCTTCCAAGCCGTGCAGAACGAGGACTATCCGTTGATGGAGGCGATCTTCTTGATCATCACACTCGCGGTGCTCGTAGCGAACTTCGTCGCCGACTTGGCGTATGTGTTCCTGGACCCCCGGACCCGTCAGGAGGCGTGATGACCACCACTGTCAATGACCTATCGCCTCGCTCGGAGCTCGTTGGCGAGCTGGAGGAGCCCTCGCCGGTGGCGAGGAGTGCTCGCCGGAGGCTCTCCCCGAAGATCGTGGTCGGCTTGGCGATCCTCGGATTCTTCGTCCTCATGGCGATCGTCGGCCCCTACGTCGCGCCTTACAACCCCTCGGCTCTCGGCGCGCACCCGCTGGCTGGTCCGTCATCGGCTCATCCCCTGGGCACGACGCAGACCGGGCAGGATGTGCTCTCACAGCTCCTCGTCGGTGCCCGCTCGTCGATGGTCGTCGGTTTCGTCGCCGGCGCGATCGCCACCGCCCTGTCGATCATCGTCGGGATCTCCGCCGGCTACCTCGGGGGGTTCGCCGAAGAGGGCTTGTCGATGCTGTCCAATATCTTCCTGGTCATCCCGGCGCTGCCACTCCTCATCGTGTTGACCGCCTTCCTTCCTCGGGCGAATGCGATCGTCATTGCGGTGGTCATCGCGGCCACCGGCTGGGCTTGGGGTGCCCGGGTGCTGCGGGCACAGACCCTCGCGCTGCGGCGGCAGGACTACGTGGAGGCCGCTCGATCCGTCGGCGAGCGGGCCTGGCGGATCATCCTGTTCGAGATCCTGCCCAACGAAGCGGCGATCGTCGCGTCGAGCTTCCTCTTCACGGTGCTCTTCGCGATCCTCACCGACGCCAGTCTGGCCTTCCTCGGGCTCGGCAACATCACGGCCTGGAGCTGGGGTTCGATGCTCTACTGGGCGGAGAACAACGAAGCGCTGACCGTGGGTGCGTTCTGGTGGTTCGTCCCGCCTGGGCTCTGCATCGCACTGCTCGGCACCGGGCTGGCGCTCGCCAACTTCGGGATCGACGAGTTCATCAACCCCCGGCTGCGGGCTGCGGGGCTCTCGCGACGTGGGCTGCAGATCGCCTCACGGAGCCACGGTCTGACCCCGGTGATGCGCCGCCCGACCGGCTCGGGCGGACCGTCGGGGACTGGGTCCATCCGGCTGGCCGAGGATGCTCCGGGGGTTGCGGCGCCGCTGTCGTTCGACGAGGTCAGCGGTGCCTCCCCGAAGAGCCAGTGGGCGCCGGCCGGGGGGTCCCGGGCACCGGAAGGGGGCGGGCGATGACCGGGACGGGCCGAGAGACCACCCGCGGAGCCGCCCGGGAGCGCGGCTCGGCCCGGTGGGAGGCACGCGATGGCGCCCGGCGGGTGACGGAGGGGTCCCCCGGCGGGATCGTCCTCGAGATCGCCGGGCTCTGCGTCGACTATGGCGACGGGCCGGATGCGGTACATGCGGTGGTGGATGTCGACCTGGCGGTACACAGGGGCGAGGTCATCGGTGTGGCCGGGGAGTCCGGGTCGGGGAAGTCGACCCTCGCTTATGCTGCGACCAGGCTGTTACGGCCGCCTGGGATCATCACGGGGGGCGACGCCTGGTTCTACCCGGAGGCGGGAGAGGCATCGAGCCGGCTGAACCTGCTCGATGCCTCGGCGGAGACCCTCCGAGAGATCCGCTGGGCCGAGCTGGCGATCGTGTTCCAGTCGGCTATGCACGCACTGAACCCGGTGCTCTCGGTGGAGGTCCAGCTGACGGACACGCTGGCGGCCCACCGACCGGAGATGAGCGCCGCCGCCCGACGGGAGCGGGCGGGCGAGCTGCTCGAGATGGTCGGGATCAACCCCGACCGTCTCAGCAGTTTCCCCCACGAGCTCTCCGGGGGAATGCGCCAGCGGGTGATGATCGCGATGGCGCTCGCCTTGGAGCCGCAGGTCGTCATCATGGACGAGCCGACGACCGCGCTGGACGTCGTTACCCAGCGGGAGATACTCGAGCAGGTCATCGAGCTCCGAGACCGTTACGGTTTCTCGGTGATCTTCATCACTCACGACCTGTCGTTGTTGTTGGAGCTCGCCGACACGATCGCCATCATGTACGCGGGGCGCCTCGTCGAAGTCGGGCCGGCGAAACGGCTCTTCCGTTCCCCCCGCCACCCCTACACCCTCGGGCTGCTGAGCTCGTTCCCGCCGCTGCACGGCGAGGTGCGGGCGCTCAGTGGGATCCCCGGCTCGCCGCCGGATCTTCGGCGGGTCCCGTCGGGCTGCCCTTTCCATCCACGTTGTCGGTTCTCGCTCCCCCGCTGCGGCGAGGAGCGTCCCCAGCTCGTGGCGGTCTCGGCGGACGGCGAGCGTCGCGTGGCCTGTTTGCTCCACGACGGCCGCCAGTCCCCCCCCGCCGAGCTCGGCAACCCGGACGCGGGCTCGGTGCCCGTTGCCCCCATGGCCGCATGGGGACCAGACGGGCCCGACCGCAGCCTTCCACCCCTCGACGACACTGCCCTGAGCCGCCCGGAGGAGGGTGTGACGCCGCATGCCTGAGGAACCGATCTCCACGGTGCCGGCGACCTCCGAGCGACGAGAACCGACAGCGTCGGAGGTGGACGGCGCACGATCCCACCCGGTCGTGCTCGAGGCCCGTGGCCTGGTCAAGCACTACCGGCAGCGGCAAGCGAGGCAGCGGGGTCACCGTCGGGCCGCGGCGGTCGTCCACGCCGCGGAGGACGTAGACCTCGAGCTGCGAGCCGGACGGGTCGCCGCGCTCGTCGGCGAGTCCGGTTCGGGGAAGTCGACGGTCGCCCGTCTCCTCGCTCATCTCGTCAGGCCCACTTCTGGGGAGATCATCCTCGACGGGCGCCCCGCTGTGCGCATGGGGAGCCGAGAATATCGGCGGATGGTGCAGATGGTCTTCCAGGACCCGTTCTCCTCCCTCAACCCGGTGCACTCGGTGGCCTACCACCTGGAGCGTCCGCTCAAGATCCACCACCGCGCGACCAAGTCGGAGATGCCCGACGCGGTCGCTCGGCTGCTGGCACGGGTGCAGCTCGGGCCGGCATCGCAGTACGTCGGCAAGCTGCCCCACGAGCTGTCTGGTGGACAGCGCCAGCGTGTCGCGATCGCCCGGGCGCTCGCGGCCGGCCCCCGGGTACTGCTCGCCGACGAACCGATCTCGATGCTCGACGTCTCGATCCGTCTCGGCATCTTGAACCTTCTCGCCGAGCTGCGCGACGAGGAGGGATTGGCGATCCTCTACGTCACCCACGACATCGCCTCGGCGCGGTACTTCGCCGACACGATGACGGTGATGTACGCCGGGCGGATGGTCGAGACCGGACCGAGCCGGGCGGTCGCCGACGAGTCGGCCCATCCCTACACCCAGCTCCTCCTGCGAGCGGCCCCGGATCCCGACCGGGCTCAGCCGGTCCACCTCGGCGCCACCGGGGGGCCGCCGAGCCTCGTGCACCCCCCGGCGGGCTGCCGCTTCCACCCGCGCTGTCCCGCCGCGATGGACCGCTGTCGTCGGGAGGTGCCTCCGTTCTTCCAGGTAGCGCCGGGTCACGCGGCGGCGTGCTGGCTGCACGCAGCTGAGGGTGTGGCGGTCAGCGTGAGCCCGACGGCGACGGGTCGCCCGGACCCCTCTCCTGCCTAGGGGGAGGGTCGCGCCTGGGCTCACCGTCCCGCTGTAACCGCTTGCAACCGGGCGCCAGTTACCTGGCGCACCGGAGGAGGACCGGCCCTGCCGGGACAACCGACACCAGCGTCCGATCGGCGTGAGCCGATGGGCAAAGACATCTCCAGGAGGAA
>JAKABK010000101.1 GCA_021796905.1 Actinomycetes bacterium | reverse complement strand
GGCGGTTTACCTGGTGGAGCGGATGGTCGACTGCCTCGCCTTCGAGCTGAAGATGGACCCCGCCGAGCTGCGGATGCGCAACCTCCTGCGCCCCGAGCAGTTCCCCTACACGACCCCGACCGGGTGGGAGTACGACTCGGGCGACTACCCGAGGGCCCTCAGCGAGGCGATGCGGATAGCGCGCTACGACGAGCTGCGCGCCGAGCAGGCCGCCCGCCGAGCCGACCCGACGGGCAAACCGCTGATGGGGATCGGCATCTCCTTCTTCACCGAGGGGGTGGGCGCCGGACCCCGCAAGCACATGGACATCCTCGGGCTCGGCATGGCCGACGGCTGCGAGCTGCGGATCCACCCGACGGGCAAGGCGCAGCTGCGCCTGTCGGTGCAGACCCAGGGTCAGGGCCACGAGACGACCTTCGCCCAGATCGTGAGCCACGTGCTCGGCATCCCGCCCGAGGACATCGAGGTCCTCCACGGTGACACCGACAACACCCCCTTCGGGCTCGGCACCTACGGGAGCCGCTCGACGCCGGTGTCGGGGGCGGCCGCGGCGGTCGCCGCCCAGAGAGTGCGCGAGAAAGCGAGGCTGATCGCCGCCGCCGCCATCGAGTGCTCCCCCGATGACCTCGAGTGGGACCACGGCCGCTGGCGGGTGAAGGGCGACCCGGAGCAGGCCAGGACGATCGCCGAGATCGCCTTCGCCGCCCACGGCAACCTGGAGCTGCCCGAGGGGGTCGAGGGCCACCTCGACGCCTCGGTGGTCTACGACCCTCCCAACCTCACCTACCCCTTCGGGGCCTACATCTGCGTCGTCGACGTCGACGCCGACACCGGGGAGGTGAAGGTCCGCCGTTTCGTCGCCGTCGACGACTGCGGGCCGCGGATCAACCCGATGATCGTCGAGGGCCAGGTCCACGGCGGCCTCGCCGACGGCCTCGGTATGGCGCTCATGGAGGTGATCGCGTTCGACCCCGACGGCAACAACCTCGGAGCGTCGTTCATGGACTACCTGCTGCCCACCTCCATGGAGTGCCCGAGCTGGGAGCTGGGCCAGACGGTCACCCCCTCGCCGCACCACCCGATCGGGGCCAAGGGCGTCGGCGAGTCGGCGACCGTCGGCTCCCCCGCGGCGGTCGTCAACGCCGTCCTCGACGCCCTGCAGGTCCGGGCCGCCGACATGCCCCTCACCCCGGCGGCGGTGTGGCGGGCGCTGCAGGGCCGGCCGATCCGCACCGACCTGGCGATCGAGTAGCAGTGCTCCGCCAGGACCTGTCGCGAAGGTCCCTGGAGCTGCGCGCCGGACGGGTGGCGTTCGTGCACGCCCGGGTCACCCTCGCCGAGGCCCCCACCTCCGCCAAGCCCGGCGACGAGGCGATCGTCCTCGCCGACGGGACGATCGAGGGTTTCGTCGGCGGCGCCTGCGTCGAGTCGGTCGTGCGCGACGCGGCCGTCGGGACCCTCGGGACCGGCGACGGCCCGCTCGTGCTGCGGGTGACCCCTGTTCCCGAACCGGGCCAGCCGGGCAAGCGGGTGGTCCACAACGCCTGCCTGTCGGGCGGGACGATCGAGGTGTTCCTCGAGCCGGTCGTGCCACCCCCGCTCGTGGTCGTCGTCGGGAGGAGCCCGATCGCAGCGGCGCTCGGGGTCCTCGCCGGCGGGTTGCGCTGGGCGGTGGCGCAGTGGGACGGCACCCTTCCGGCGGAGCCGGACGCGCTGGTGGTGGCCTCCCACGGGCGGGGCGAGGAGGATGCGCTCGTCGCCGCCCTCCGGGCCGGGGTGCCCTACGTCGGACTGGTCGCCAGCCGCCGGCGGGGATCCGCGGTGCTGGCGTCCCTGCCGGTCGACGAGCAGCTGCGGTCCCGGGTACGGACCCCGGCCGGCCTCGACCTCGGGGCGGTCAACGCCGAGGAGGTGGCCCTGTCGATCCTCGCCCAGATCGTCGGGGAAAGAGCCGCCCTTCCCCGAAAGGTCCACCGCGGCGCCACCAGCCCGGGCGTCGAGCGGGCGACCGACCCGGTGTGCGCGATGACGGTGATCCCCGGCCCGTCGACCCCGGTCGCAGACCACGACGGGCGGGCCGTGTGGTTCTGCGGCCCGGGGTGCCGCGACGCGTTCGTCGCCGACCCCGCCGCCTACACCTGACATGGCAGCTCTCGAGCGACCGCGTCACGGCAAGCGACGCCCGCTCCCGGCGTTCGCCGGATGCGGGCGCGCGACGCGCTCGGTCCGGGGGAACTGATCAGCTCAGTGGAGGACCTCGCCGAGGCGGTC
The DNA here is from genome assembly GCA_021796905.1 of Actinomycetes bacterium. Taxonomy (GTDB): domain Bacteria; phylum Actinomycetota; class Acidimicrobiia; order Acidimicrobiales; family Palsa-688; genus JAKAQB01. The sequence goes on along the minus strand of JAKABK010000101.1, from coordinate 4,455 downwards.
GCCTCGCCGGCAGAGCTGCGCCGACACCTCGACGCCGTCGGCTACCTCGCCGACGAGGGCATTGCGACCGCGCTGTTCTGCGCGGTCCGTCTCCCGCAGCCGATCCTGCTCGAAGGCGAGGCCGGTGTCGGCAAGACCGAGGCCGCCAAGGCCCTCGCCGCGGTGCTCGACACCCCGCTCGTGCGCCTCCAGTGCTACGAGGGGATCGACGCCGCCGAGGCGCTCTACGAGTGGAACTTCCCCCGCCAGCTGCTCGAGATCCGCCTCGCGGAGGCGTCCGGGTCGGACATCGGCGCCGGCGACCTGTTCAGCCGGGAGCACCTGATGGCCCGTCCGCTGCTCCGGGTCGTCGAGCACCCCGGCCCGCGGCCGGCGGTGCTGCTCGTGGACGAGATCGACCGGGCCGACGACGAGTTCGAGGCGTTCCTCTTCGAGCTGCTCGCCGAGTCGGCGGTCACCATCCCCGAGCTCGGGACCCTCCGGGCGACGCACCCGCCGGTGGTGGTGCTCACCTCCAACCGCACCCGCGACCTCCACGACGCCCTGAAACGTCGCTGCTTGTACCACTGGCTCGACTACCCCGACCTCGAGCGCACCGCCGAGATCGTCCGTAGGCGGGTCCCCGACGCTCGGGCCGGGCTCGCCGCCACGGTCGCAGCGGCGGTCGGCCGGCTGCGCACCCTGGACCTGCAGAAACCCCCGGGAGTGGCCGAGGCGATCGACTGGGCCCGGGCCCTCGAGCTGCTCGGGGCTGACGGCACCGACGCTGCGGCGCTGCTCTCGACCGCCGGCTCTGCTCTCAAGTACCGAGAAGATCTCGATCTCGCCGTCGAACGGGGAGGGGCGTGGATCGCCGGGGATCCCCACGGCCGGTGAAGCCCGAGACCCCGCGGCCCGCAGCCCGAGACCCCGACACCCCGACACCCCGCACCTCGCACCCCGACACCCCGCCCACCCCGAGCGGGCCGGACCTCGCCGAGCTGGTTGCCCGCTTCGGCGTGGCCCTCCGGGCCGCCGGGGCGCCGGTGACCGCCGAGCAGACCGGCCGGCTGGCCGCTTCGATCGTCCTGGCTCCCCCGACCCGGCCGGCGGAGCTGTACTGGCTGGCGCGGGTGACCCTGGTGGCCGACGCCGGCGCGCTCGACACCTTCGACCGGGTCTTCGCCCGGGTCTTCGCTGGCCTCGCCGACCCGGCCGAGTGGCGGGGGCAGGATGCGCCCCGACCCCGGGACGTTCGGCGCCGGACCCCCTCCGCCCGCTCGCCCGCCCTGGCCCCACCGACGGCGTCGCCGCCGTCGGCCGGTCCCGCCCCGCCGGCGCTCGACGCCGGCGGGGACAACGACTCCGAGGAAAGTGACCGCCGGGCGCTCCTCGCGGCGGCCAGCCCGGCCGAGCGGCTCCGCCATCGGGACTTCGCTTCCCTCGACGACGACGAGCTGAGAGAGCTGCGTGCGCTGACCGCTTCGATCGCCTTCGCCACCCCGACCCGCCCCGGCCGGCGACGGACCCGTAGCGGCCGGGGGGAGGAGATCGATCTCCGGGCGACGCTCCGGGCCGCCAGGCGCAGCGGCGGTGAACCGGTCAGACCGGTCGGTCGCCGGCGCCGGCGCCGTCCACGCCGCCTGGTCCTGCTCTGCGACGTGTCCGCCTCGATGGAGCCTTACGCCAGGGCCTACCTGCAGCTGCTGCTCGGCGGGGTCGGCGGGGCGGGGGCCGAGGCGTTCCTGTTCGCCACCCGCCTCACCCGGGTGACGCGGGTCTTGCGCGACCGCCACCCCGACGCCGCGCTGGACCGGGCCGGGCGGGCAGCTCCCGACTGGTCGGGGGGCACCCGGCTGGGCGAGGCGCTGCGGGTGTTCAACGACGAGCACGGCCGGCGGGGCGTGGCCCGCGGGGCGGTCGTGGTGATCCTCTCGGACGGCTGGGACCGGGGCGACCCGGCGCTGCTCGACCGGGAGATGGGACGCCTGCGGCGTCTCGCCCACCGGGTGGTGTGGGTCAATCCGCGCAAGGCCCGTCCCGGCTACCAGCCGCTCGCCGGCGGCATGGCCGCCGCCCTCCCCCACCTCGACGCGTTCCTCGCCGGCGCCGACCTCGCCTCGTTCGAGGAGGTCCTCGCGCTGATCGGTGCCGCCCGCCGGGAGGACCGCAGGTAGCTGCCTGACCGGGCGACGGGCCCGACCCCCCGCGGCGACGGGCCCGACCCCCTCGGCGACGGGCCCGCTGGGACCGCTCCGACCGGCCGGCTGTTCAGTCGGTGCCGGTGCCCGGAGCGCCCACCGAGTGGCGGAGATCGACCACCCCTTCGGGGCGGGGCGGCACGGTCCCTTCGCGGCGGGGCGGCACGGTCCCTTCGGGGCGGGACGGCACAGAGCCGACTGGGAGGGACGGATCGGCCCCTCCCACTTCGGTCAGGGCGGCCGGGTCCCCGACGCGCTCAGCGACCGTGACCCGGTTGCGCCCCTCACGCTTGGAGCGGTACAGCGCGGCGTCGGCGGCGGCGACCAGTGCGCCTGCGTCGCCTGCCCCGGGGTCCAAGGTGGCCACCCCGGCGGAGAGGGTGAGCCCGCCGAGCTCGGCGGAGGACGAGACCGCCGACCGGACCGCTTCGGCCACCCGGCGCGCCCCGCCGGTACCGCAGGACGGGAGCACCAGGGCGAACTCCTCACCGCCGTAGCGGGCGGCGGTATCGCTCGCCCGGACCGATCCGGCGAGGATCCGGGCCACCACCCGGAGCACCTCGTCGCCGCCCTGGTGGCCCCTGGTGTCGTTGACCCGCTTGAAGTGGTCGATGTCGCACACCACGACGCTCAACTGCTCACCGCTGCGTCGGGCCCGCTCCACCTCGGCGGTGAGGGTGCGGTCGAGTGACCGGCGGTTGGCGAGACCGGTGAGCCCGTCGAGCATGGCGAGACGCTCCCGCTCGGCGAGGAGCCGGGCGTTGCGCAGGGCGAGGGTGGCGAGGGTACTGAACTGCCGGAGGGCGGCGACGGTGCGTCGCGGCAGGCGACCCCGGGGCAGCGCCACCGCCACCACCCCCCGGTGCCCCTCGTCGGGACCGAGCGGGAGGGCCACGACCCGCCGGGCACCGGGAAGGAGGTCGGCAACGACCCCGTCGGTGCCTCCGGCGAGCACCACCGGTGAACGGGTCGACCACAGCTCCCGGGTGGCGTCGTCCTCCCATCCGGGCTCGAGCTGCGGGCAGCCGGGATCGCCGGCAGCGGTGTCACCGGCACCGTGGTCATCGGCACCGGGACCCCTGCGCGAGACCCGCCCGGCCCGCTTGCGGACCTCGACGCGCTCACCGTCGTCCCAGACCGCGAGGATCTGATCGAGGGTGAAGGCGTCGTGCAAGGCGTCGAGCAGGGACCCGAGGATCTCGTCGTCGACCGGTCGGGCCTCGAGCTCGGCGGCCATCGCCGTCAGCGCCGCCAGCTCCCGCTTGGAGCGGCGCAGCTCGCGCTCGTTGACCGCCGAGAACCACCCGACGCAGACGACCAGCGCCCACAGGCCACCGACGGCGAGAACGGTCTCGGCGGTCGTCGCCCGGGCCGCAGCAACGGGCCGGGCCGCAGCGAGCCGGCTGGCGAGCCACGGTAGGCGGGCAGCGAGCAGCACCGCCGTCTCCCACAGCACGACCCGGATCCCGTTGCGCACACTGGCGAGGAGCGTTACCCCCACCAGCTCCAGGGCGAGGAGCAGCACGGTCGGGCGGATCGCTCCGCCGGCGGGGACGAGCACCCAGGCGAGCCAGAGGACGTCGGCAGGGAGCAGCAGGCGGTGCAGCGGCACCCGCAGCGACGACCGGACGCGAGCGACCAGCTCTGCGACGGCCGCGATCCCGAGGTAGCCGAGGCTGACGGCGACTGCCGGAGCCGGCCGGCTGGCCAGCTCGCCCGGCATGCCGGCGGCGACGGCGAGAACCGCGGCGACCAGCCCCACCCGGAGCGCGAGGAGCACCCCGAGCCGCTCGTCGAGACTGGTCAGGTCGACGGCACTTAGCGGCGGGACCTTGGTCACGTCGGGCCGTCGACGCCCTCGTCACGCCGCCGGCGGGCGAGCTCGAGGCGCGGGTCGCGGCGGTCGACGACCGCTTGTACGATCAGGAACACCACGAAGGCCAGCACGGCGACGAGCGGCAGCTCGTGGTGGACAACCTGGCGCACCACGGCTCTCGGGAACAGGCGCTGGAGCGGCAGGGCGGGAGGCAGCGGCGAGCCGAGCGGGATCAGGTGGAACCGCAGCCGGCCGGTCGCCTTCGCAGGGGCCCGCCGGGTCGCCGGATGACGGGACGCTACGTGAGGGGCCGTCACCGGGGAGCTGTGAACCCGGGTCCGGGCGGCACTGCGAGCCGGGGCGGCACTGCGAGCCCGGGCGGCACTGCGAGCCCGGGCGACACTGCGAGCCCGGGCGACACTGCGGGTCGGGGCGGCACTGCGAGTCGGGGCGGCACTG
>JAKABK010000100.1 GCA_021796905.1 Actinomycetes bacterium | reverse complement strand
TCTCGGACCCGTAACTTCGGCTTAGAACAACCGATATACGCTGTCGCCGTCGTTGCGGTAGTTCTTGGCGGCGTTGATCCCGCCCTGGGCGGCGATCGAGTGGGCCCGGCGGGGCGAGTCCTGGTAGCAGGAGCAGCTGACGTGGTAGCCGGCCTCACCCAAGGTGGCGCCGGCGAGGCCGGAACCGACGATGATCACGTGGTGGCGCCGCCGGTTGGCAGGGTTCACCAGTTCCATCTCGAAGTTGTGCTGCTCCCAGCTCTCCGAGATCGGACCGGCCGGGCAGCGCCCGTCGAGGTCGGAGCGCCCCTCGCTCCAACGGCTACGGGTGGGTGCGGGGGCGGTGGTCAAGTGGAAGACCTCCAGGGCCGGTGGTGGGGGCGGCCACACCGAGGGGCAGCGAGGCGAAACCGACGAACAGGCCAGCCGCGTCGGACACTGCGAAACGGCGGATGACGAGGTTCCAGCGGCGGCTGTTCACCCCGAAGGTCTGGAACATGCTCCACGATGCGTGGAAGATGTGCAGCGCCAGGGCGAGGGCGAGGAGAGCGGCGATGTAGATCACCACCACCCACCAGACCCCCGAACGCTCCGATCATGTCACCATCTGGGCTGGGTGGGCGAAGCTGTAGGCGAACCCGGGGGTGGTCCAGCCCCAGGTGAACACAGCTTCAGCTTGCCGAGCATGCGGGCCCACAACCAGGCCAGCAGCACCACCCCGCTGCCGGCCATCGCGCCCTTCTTGCCGGTGGTCGTCTGGAGCAGCGGGGGGCTCGCGCTCACCGTCGTAATAATAGGCGGAGCCTCTCAGAAAGAAGGTTTGCCCAGGCTACGCCTCCTGCCGGAGCTAGGACCAACCACCACCTCGGAGTCGTAGACGGCGCGCACCGGGTCGCCTCCCGGGAACTGCAGGTCGAGCTCGACGCGCAGCGGGCCGGGGCGGGCGTCGGTGGGCAGGGTGAGCTCGATCCGCCCGATCCGGACGCAGGCGTCGGGGGCGAGATCACCGCCCCAGCGCCAGAGACGCTGACCGCCCGGCCACGAGACCCGGGCCCTGACCTCGGCACCGGTCACCGCCCGACGCAGGTCCGAGACGGCGTGCAGCGCGAGGCGGAGCCGTTCCCCGGGCCGGTAGCGCTCCGCCGGCCAGTCGGCGAGCACCGTCACCGGGGCGCACGCTGCGACCAGGGCAGCGAAAGCGGGTTTGGGCTGCCGGCGGTGGTCGAGCAGCGACCAGCTCACCGCGGGCGCAGCGTCGGCGAGCAGGAACACGCAGAAACCCCCGGTAGGTCGGTAGGCCAGGCGCCGGAGGGTCTCGACGTAACGGCGCACCAGCCGGGCCTGGTAGGCCTGGGTCGCTTCCCGCCACTGCTCGTAGGTCGGGTAGTCGCCCGGCGGGACGTGACGGTCGAAGACGTGGCGTTGCAGGGCGTGGTCCCTGCCCAGACGATCCCAGTCCAGATCGGGCCAGCGCCCGGCGTCGACGAAGTCGTCGGTGGGGGGTAGGGCCTGCGCCCCGAACTCGGAGACGAAGCGGGCGATCGCCGGCCACCGGGCGAGCCGTCCGGGCAGCTGCCGGGCGTCGCCGACGTACCAGCCGTAGTAGAGGTGGCTGTCGGTCCCCCACGCCGGGTGGGGCAGCACCCCCGAGTGCGAGACAGCCGGTCGGGAGCTGTCGACACGCTCGAGGGTCCGGCGTATCGAAGGGTCGAGGAAGGTCTTGTTCCAGCTCGGGAGCAGCTGGCCGCCGAGGAAGCGGACCGCCTCGGCCGGGGGCACCCGCCCGCCGGGGGGCAGGTCGAGCGCGAACGGCTCGTTGTGGGCGCACCAGACCACCAGGGACGGGTGGTGGCCGAGGACGTCGACCGCCCGGGCGGCCTGTTGCAGTGCCTGGCGCCGGACGTTGCCGTACCCCCACTGCAACGGCAGGTCCTGCCAGAGCAGCACCCCGGCGCGGTCCGCCGCTTCGTAGACCGCCGGGTGGCCGATGTGCCCGTGGACCCGGAGCAGGTCGAGGCCCGCCTGCCGGGCGAGTGTGACGTCACCGGCAGCGGTATCGGCCCGGACCGCCGAGAGCGCCGCCCCCGTCGGGCCGAGGTTGGCGCCTTTCAAGAACAGCCGCTCCCCGTTGATCGCGGTCACGAACCGGTCCATCCGCACCTGGCGCAGCCCGGTCACCCGCCGGGCCGTGTCGCTCGTCGCGCCAGCGGCCCCCACGGTGACCTCGAGGTCGTAGAGCGGTTGCCCGCCGAGCGCGTGCGGCCACCACAGATGTGGAGCTTCGGTCGTCACCCGCCAGCGGACCCGGTTCTCGCCGGCGGAGAGCTGGTCGACGCGCACCGACTCGACACCGTCGTCGCCGGGCCCGTCGGAGCGGTACAGCCGGGTGCGGATCGTCGCCGCGGTCGGCCCGGGGGCGTCGAGGCGGACGTCGAGCTCGAGGGTGGCCCGCTCCGGGCTCGCCTCCCGGCACGCCACCCGCAGGTTGGCGAGGCGGACCGGGCCGGTCTCGACCAGCCGGACCGGCGCCCAGATCCCACCGGGGTTCCACGAGGCCGGCAAGCAGTCCCAGTGCTGGAACACCCCGGTCAGGTTCCGTTTGCGTCGCCGGTCGGTCTGGGGATGGCAGGCGACCTCGACAGCGAGGAGGTGCTCGCGGCGGGCGGCGAGGTGGTCGGTGACCTCGAAGGCGTGGGGTGCGAAGTAGCCCTCGGTCTCCCCGAGGTAGTCGCCGTCGAGCCACACGTCGGATTGGTAGAAGACCCCTTCGAGCAGCAGCCAGGAGCGCCGTCCCGTCCCCGGCTCCGGAGCCTCGAAGCGCCTGCGGTAGAGCAGGGGACCGTCGCTGTCGGCGAAGGCCGGGGTGAGACGCCACTGTCCGGGCACCTCCACCGCTTCCCAGACGGAGTCGTCGAGGTCGACCTCCGGTAGGCGCCGGCGCAGCTCGTCGTCGGCGACTGCTGCGAGCCAGCGACCACCGAGATCCATGAAACCAACAGGCTACCGGCGCTCCCGCCGCCCGCCGCGTCCGGTCCGAACCGGGCTGACTTCCGTCACCCGGCGGGACCGGGCTCGCATCAAGCGGTGGGCCGGTGCCGAGTGAGCTTGGCGTCGGGGTGGGGGTAGGTTCGAACCACGATGACCTCGCGCCCTGCGACCCTCGGTCAGCTCCGGGACTCCGGTTGGGAGTCCCGCCCGGTGAAGGAGGAGGTGAGGCGCAACGCCGCTCGGCGGATCGCGACCGGCGAACCGCTCGTGGAGGGGGTCCTCGGCTACGACCGGACCGTCCTGCCCCAGCTCGAGAACGCACTGCTCGCCGGGCACGACATCATCTTCCTCGGCGAGCGTGGGCAGGCGAAGACCCGGATGATCCGCTCGCTCACCGGTCTGCTCGACGAGTGGCTCCCGGTCGTCGCCGGCTCGGAGATCCAAGACGACCCGTACCACCCGGTCTCCCGCCACGCCCGGGACCTGGTTGCCGAGAGAGGCGACGACACCCCGATCGACTGGGTGGGACGCGAGCTGCGATTCGGCGAGAAGCTCGCCACCCCCGACACCTCGATAGCCGACCTGATCGGGGAGGTCGACCCGATCAAGGTCGCCGAGGGGCGGTACCTGTCCGACGAGCTCACGCTGCACTACGGACTGGTGCCCCGCACCAACCGCGGGATCTTCGCGATCAACGAGCTACCCGACCTGGCCGAGCGGATCCAGGTCGGCCTGCTCAACGTGCTCGAGGAGCGCGACGTGCAGATCCGCGGTTACAAGATCCGCCTGCCGCTCGACGTGATGCTGGTCGCCTCCGCCAACCCGGAGGACTACACCAACCGGGGCCGGATCATCACCCCACTGAAGGACCGCTTCGGCGCCCAGATCCGCACCCACTACCCCCTCGACGTCGAGACCGAGGTCGCGGTCGTCCACCAGGAGGCGACCCCTCTGGCCGACATCGGGGTGGACGTCGAGGTGCCCGACTACATGGCGGAGGTCGTCGCCACGCTCTCGCACCTCGCCCGGCGCTCCCCGCAGGTCAACCAGCGCTCGGGGGTGTCGGTGCGGCTGTCGGTCGCCAACTACGAGACCCTCGCCGCGAGCGCGGCCCGCCGGGCGCTCCGCCTCGGCGAGCGCGACGCCGTGCCGCGGGTCAGCGACCTCGACTCCCTGGCTGCGTCGACCGCCGGCAAGATCGAGGTGGACTCGATCGACGAGGGCCGCGACGGGCTGATCATCGGGCGGATGGTCGCCGAGTCGGTGCTGACCGTGTTCCGCTCACGGGTCCCGATGGACACCGTACGCGAGGTGGTCGCCGCCTTCGACGAGGGGGTGGTGGCCCGCGCCGGCGACGACCTGTCATCCGCGGAGCTGCTCCAGGTGCTCGCTGCGGTCCCGGCCCTGCGCCCCGCGGTGGTGAGCCTCGCCGGCAGCGAGTCCCCGGCGGCGCTCGCCGCGGCGGTGGAGATGGTCCTCGAGGGCCTCCACCTCTCCAAGCGGCTGAACAAGGACGGGTCGGGTTCCGCGACCACCTACCGCGCCAGGTAGCACCGGTCCGGCCTGTCGCACCGGCGACGTCCCGGCCTGTCGCACCGGCGACGTCCCGGCCTGTCGCACCGGCGACGTCCCGGTAGGGTCCCCGGTCGTGCCCGCACCTGGCCCTGCCACCCGCCCCGGCGCCGTCCCGACGATCCTCGCGACATCCGGCGGTACCCGCCCCAACCCGCGAACCGGCGTCGAGCTCGGCCCGCTCATCCGCTACGGCTTCGAGCTCGCCGGCGTCGAGGGTCGACGTCCGAAGCTCGCGGTCGTGACCACCGCCGGCGGGGACCAGGCGCAGCGGATCGCATGGATGTACGACGCCGGTCGGGCGGCGGGAGTCGAGGTGTCCCACCTCGCGTTGTTCCCGATGCCCAACACCGCTGACCCCGCCGGGCTCCTCGGCGATGCCGACCTGGTGTGGGTGGGAGGGGGGAGCGTCGCCAACCTGCTCGCCCTCTGGCGCCTCCACGGTATCGGCTCGCTGATGCGCGAGCTGTGGGAGGAGGGGGTGGTCCTCGGCGGGGTGTCGGCCGGTTCCATCTGCTGGCACGTCGGGGGCACGACCGACTCGTTCGGCCCGGACCTGCGGGCGGTGACCGACGGTCTCGCCCTGCTGCCGTGCTCCAATGGGGTGCACTACGACTCCGAGGCGCAACGCCGGCCGTTGTTCCAGCGTCTCGTCGCTGACGGCGTCCTCCCGGAGGGCTACGCCACCGACGACGGCGTAGGTCTGGTCTACCGGGGCACCGAGCTGGCCGAGGTGGTCAGCGAGACGCGCGGGAAGGGCGCCTACCGGGTGCACGCAGACGACGGGGCGGCGCTCGAGGAGCGGATCGAGCCCCGGGTGCTCCCGGGGGCCTACGGTGGGTCCTCGTGATCCGCAACGTGGTGACCGTCAAGCTCCGGCCCGACGCCGATCCCGCCCGGGTCGACGCGCTGATCGAGGCGTTCAGGGCGATGGACTGCCCCGGGACCCTGTCCTACACCGTCGGTACCGACGCCGGCCTGCGGGAGGGCAACTGGTCGCTGGCGATCGTCGCCGACTTCACCGACGTCGACGCCTACCGGGGCTACGACGCCGACGCCGAGCACAACCGGTTACGAGCCGAGCTCGCCCAGCTCGCCGAGGGCGTCACCCGGGTCCAGCTCGACCTGCCCGACTGACCACGCTCCGACCCGTCCCCCGCCGTGGCGGTCGGGAGGGATCAGCCGACCCTGGGCAGGTCGCCGATCGCGGCGGCCAGGGCCTCGTCGGAGAGGTCCCGGTCGACGATCCCGCCCTCGAGGTAGCGACCGTAGGACGCCAGGTCGAGATGGCCGTGGCCGCAGAGAGCGGTGAGGATCACCTTGTCCTCACCGCTCTCCCGGCAGCGCTCGGCCTCCTCGATCGTCGCTGCGAGCGCGTGGGTCGGTTCGGGCGCCGGGACGATGCCCTCGGCCCGTGCGAAGCGGACCCCGGCCGCGAAGCACTCCGACTGCGACTTGGCGACCGCGTCGAACATCCCGAGGTGGTAGATGTGCGACAGCAGCGGTGACATCCCGTGGTAGCGCAGCCCGCCGGCGTGGATCGGGTCGGGCACGAACTCGTGGCCGAGGGTGTGCATCTTCAGCAACGGGGTGAGCCCGGCGGTGTCCCCGAAGTCGTAGGCGTAGGTGCCCTTGGTGAGCGACGGGCACGCCGCGGGCTCCACCGCCAGGATCGCCGGGTCGATACGACCGGCGAGCTTCTCCCGCAGGAACGGGAACACCAGTCCGGCGAAGTTGGATCCCCCGCCGGTGCAACCGACGATCAGGTCTGGGGTGTCGCCGGCCATCTCCATCTGGGCGATCGCCTCCTCCCCGATCACTGTCTGGTGCAACAACACGTGGTTCAAGACGCTGCCGAGCGCGTAGCGGGCGCCCGGGTCGGAGGCGGCGACCTCCACCGCCTCGCTGATCGCGATCCCGAGGCTCCCGGTGGAGCCGGGGTGCTCGGCGAGCACCGCCCGCCCCGAGCCGGTCAGATCCGAGGGGCTCGGGTGGACCGTCGCCCCGAAGGTCTCCATCAACAACCGTCGGTACGGTTTCTGGTCGTAGGACGCCCGGACCTGCCACACCTCGCAGTCGAGACCGAACAGGGCGCAGGCGAACGCGAGCGCCGATCCCCACTGGCCGGCGCCGGTCTCGGTGGTCAGTTTCTCGACCCCCTCCTCGGCGTTGTACCACGCCTGGGGGACGGCGGTGTTGGGCTTGTGGGACCCGGCCGGGCTCACCCCCTCGTACTTGTAGTAGATGCGAGCCGGGGTGCGCAGCGCCGCCTCGAGGCG
>JAKABK010000099.1 GCA_021796905.1 Actinomycetes bacterium | reverse complement strand
GTCGCAAGACGGGCACCTGGCGCTGGGGCCGGTCGGCTCCCGGTCCTGGCCGGCGCTCGACAGCATGCAGTCGAGGCACACCGACGGCTGCCGCTGGTCCCGGTAGGGGCACAGTCGGCAGCCAGGGAAGCCGACCGGTCGCAGCGCTCCTCGGCTAGGGCAACGGTCCATGCTCGCTCCTCCCAGGGCTGCTCGGGGACGCCTCGGCGTGACGCCGATAGGGCCACCGACAGGATCCCAGAGGGCTGCGACCACCAGCACGGGCCGACCGGCACGCTGGCGCCGGACGCCCTGAGTAGGAGCGGAGCGTTTCAGCCCCGGGGACCCGCGGGCCGCCCGTGACGACCCCTCCCGCTCCCCGGCCCGCTGTAGGGGGGTCGACGCCGAGGCCCACTCGAGGGCGCGGCTGCGGGAGCCGGACGGGACCGTCCCCCGGCCGCCCCGGGACCCTCGACCCCATCCGTCGGTCGCTCAGCGGGTCCTGCTCCGGCACGCTCGTCGGCGACCAGTCGGTCAACCGCCGTCCGGTCCGGGAGGCTCGGTACGGCACCTACCCGGGTGGTAGCAAGAGCCCCCGCTGCCGCGGCCCGCCGTGCCGCGGCGAGCATCGGCTCCCCGGCCGCCAGGGCCGCCGCCAACGTCCCGACGAAGGCGTCGCCGGCTGCTGTCGGGTCGAGCGCCCCGACCCGGAAAGGCGCCACCGGCGTCACCCGGTCGCCGCCGATGATCAGGGCACCTCGGGACCCCAAGGTGACGATCACCGCACCAGCCCCGCCCTCGAGCAGGCGGCGGCCTGCCGCGCCAGCCCGGTCGAGGGGCCCGGTCCCAGTGGAGCCCGGAGCGAGGGCGGCGGCCTCTCCCTCGTTGGGCACGACCAGGTCGGCGAGGGAGAGCAGCTCGACCGGGAGCGGGGACGAGGCGGGAGCCGGGTTCAGGATCCCGAGCGCTCCCACCCGCCGGGCTGCCTCCAGCGCCGCCCCGACGACGTCGGTCGGCACCTCCAGCTGGCAGACCACGACCGCCGCCCCGGCGAAGACCTCCGGCACCAGGTCGGCGACCCTCAACGCTGCGTTGGCTCCCGCCGCGACGACGATCGTGTTGTCACCCTGGCGATCGACGGTCACCATCGCAGTGCCGCTCGGTCCTGCGACCCGCCGCAGGGGTCGCACGTCGACCGCCTCGTCGGCCAGGACGCCGGCGAGGAGGCTCCCGGCCGGGTCGTCGCCGACGGCGCCGACCATCGCAACCGAAGCCCCCTGGCGGGCGGCGGCCACGGCCTGGTTGAGGCCCTTCCCGCCAGCAGCGGTCGAGTAGGCGGACCCGGACACGGTCTCGCCCCGCCCCGGCAGACGCTCGACCATCACCGTGTGGTCGAGGTTGAGACTTCCGACCACCACTACCCTGCCCGACCGTCCCGTCTCCCACGCCCCGCCACCCACCGCCGACGGGCACCTCCCCCAGGCCACGGGTCGGTTCTAGCACGCCGAGACCCCGGGGTCCCCGCCTACGAGGTCGGCGACCGGGTCGTGGTACAAGTGGTCGGGACAACAGGGCGAGCAGAGCGGAGGAGACGTGCCGACCATCAGACCCGCCAGGAGCAGACCCGGCAGGAGGGCGTGAGCCGGCTCCGGCCGAAGGGGCCGGGCCCCGCCCGCTCACCCAGCACGAGGAGCCTCGCTGCGACCGTAGCGGTCGCGGTGGGGGCCTGGGTCGTGGTCGTCGTCGCCCGACGCCGGGACCCGGCCCGCTCGCCGACACGCCCGCCCGCCCCGCCGACCGGCCGGGCGGGCGGGCTTCGCGCCCCGAAGGGTGGCGGGACCGGACCCGGCCCTGGCGCCGGGGTGACGGCACTGACCGCCACCGGACGCTCCGGTCGGGCACTCGAACTGGCCCGGCTCGGCTCCCGGGTCGGCGGCGCCTACGCAGCGGGCTCGGCTCGGCAGCTGTTCGCCTCGGCGGAACGCCGGGGGGAACTGCGATCCGATCGCCGGCTGCGCAGCAGCGAAGAGGTCGTCGAGACCCTCGGGTCGATGAAGGGGGCGTTCATGAAGCTCGGCCAGATGGCGAGCTACCTCGACGCGGGCCTCGACCCGGAGGTCCGTCGCCAGCTCTCCCAGCTCCAGGCCGACGCCCCCCCGATGTCGCCCGAGCTCGCCGCGTCGGTGGTGGTATCCGAGCTCGGCGCCCTGCCCGAGGAGCTCTTCGACACCTGGGACCCCGAACCGGTCGCTGCCGCGTCGATCGGCCAGGTCCACCGGGCGCTCACCCGGGACGGTCGGGCGGTCGCCGTCAAGGTCCAGTACCCCGGCGTGGACGCCGCCATCCGCTCCGACCTGGACAACAGCGCGACCCTGCTCAGGGTCGTCCGACTGGCCTTCCCGGGCCTGGACGCCGGGTCGTTGGTCGCCGAGCTACGCGACCGTATCGGCGAGGAGCTCGACTACTGCCTCGAGGCCCGCAACCAGGCGATGTTCGCCCGCTACTACGAGGGGCACCCCTTCGTCCATGTCCCTACGGTCGTCCCAGAGCTGTCGAGCCGGCGGGTCCTCACCTCCGAGCTGGTCGTCGGCTCCCGCTACGAGGAGGTGCTCGACTGGCCCCAGGACGAGAGGGACCTCGCCGGCGAGACGATCTTCCGGTTCGTCTTCGGCGGGCTGTATGGCATGAACGTGTTCAACGGCGACCCGCACCCGGGCAACTACTTGTTCCACGGCGGGGGAAGGGTCAGCTTCCTCGACTTCGGCCTGGTCAAGTGGTTCCGCCAGCAAGACGTCGACCTCCTGGCACGGATGGTACGAGCCGCGGTCACCGAGCCCGACGACCACGAGCTACGCGCCGCGATCGAGCGCGCCGGCTTCCTCCGCCCCGACCCGTCGCTCCCGGACCGGCAGGTAGCGGACTACTTCCGCCACTACTACGCGCTCGTCATCGAGGACCGAGAGGTCGAGTTCTCCCCCGACTACGCCTCCGAGACCCTCCGCCACTTCTTCGACGCCGGCAACCCGGTCGTCAAGCGGGCCAACGTCCCACCCCCGTTCGTGGTGCTGCAACGGATCAACCTCGGCCTCTACGCCGTGCTCGCCGGACTGCGCTCCAGGGGCAACTGGAGGCGGGTCGCCGAGGAGGTCTGGCCCTGGGTGGCGGCCCCGCCGAGCACCCCGATCGGCGAGGCGGAGGCGGCCTGGAGGCGACGTACCGGCCGGAGGCTGGTCGGCGATCCGACCTTGCGTGTCGCACCGACAGCCGACCCCCGAGGCGCCGGCTAGCGACCCCCGGCGCCGCCCTGGCCCGAGACCTCGCCCGCGAGCTCCGACATGGTCAGCCCCGGGCGTCCCACCAGCACCCGCCGGCCCGGTGCCCCGAGCCTGCAGGCGAGCTCACCGGCGTCGTCGGACACCCAAGGCGAGATCGCGCTGATCACGACCAGGTCGGCTCGCTCGCCGGCGACCAGACGCTCGACGGAGTCGACGGGCACCCCGACGCCGAGGTGGTGGACCCGCCAGTGCAGCTCCCGGAGCACGGCGGTGGCCATCAGTCCGGGCAGCTCGTGGGCCTCGCCGGTCGGCGAGCAGACCACCGCGACGCCACGGGGACGGCCGGGTGGGTGGGGCGCCCACCGGGCCAGGGCGCGTTCGCAGATCGCCGACGCCCGGTGCTCCTCGGCGACCCCGAGCTCGCCGCGGGCCCACCGCTCACCGATCTCCCGGAGCGCCGGCGCCAGGACGTGGTCGCAGAGGTCGACCAGGCTCACCCCGCTGCCGACCAGGTCGGCGAACAGCTCCCGCACCCGGGCCTCGTCGCCTACCAGCAAGTAGTCGAGCAACCGGTCGGCGAAGGGATCCCAGGAGCGGACCCGGCGCGTGCGGGGAGGCGGCGCGGGGGCCAGCCGGTCCCGGCGGAGGAGCTCGACGTCGACGGGGTCGACCTCGTAGCTGCCGTTGACCTTGACCGCCGGCAGCACGCCCCTCCGGACCCATCGGTAGGCGGTCTGGTAGTGCACCCCAAGGGATTCGGCGGCCTCTGTGAGGCTCACCCGCACACCAGTGCCCATCCGACCATTCTGATGGTACCGGCCGGTTGAGCCAACTGCCGCCGGTGTCGACTCCGGCGCTCCCTCGTCGCGGGGCGCTCGCCGACAGCTCTCCGGATCAGAGGTCCAGCAGACCGCAGACGAGGTCGAATGCCTGTCCTACGGTCTGGATCTGTTCCGGGTCGACCTCCGGGAACTTGAAGGAGAAGGCGTCGTTGAGCGCCAGGGTGATCTCGACGACCGCCAGGCTGTCGGCGTCGAGGTCCTCCCGCCAGCGGGCGTCGAGCACGACCTCGGCGGGCTCGATGTCCAGTACCTCCGCCACGCAGTCCCGGAAGGTGGTAAGTGCTTGTTCGCGGTCCATCCCGACCTCTCGCTACCGAACTGGGTAAAAGTACCAGGGCGGCGGTCACCGACCCTGCCGGCGGGGCCGGCAGGGCCTCGATCCGATCAGCCGACGCTAGCGTGCGCGGAGGCGCCGTCCGGGACCGCAGCGTAGGGTGGCAGCTCATGTCCGGACTGCTGGCAGGTAAGCGGGTCCTCGTGACCGGTGTGCTGACCGACGACTCGCTTGCCTTCGGCGTCGCCCGCCTGGCCCAGGAGCAGGGGGCGGAGGTGGTGCTCACCAGCTTCGGGAGGGCGATGTCGCTCACCCGGCGGGTGGCCAAGCACCTCGCCGGCCCACCAGAGGTCCTCGAGCTCGATGTGACCGAGCCCGCCGACGTCGAGGCCGTCGCCGACTGGATCGGTGAGCGCTGGGGCGGTCGGCTCGACGCGGTCCTCCACTCGGTCGGCTACGCCCCTGCGAGCTGCCTCGGGGGTGGGTTCCTCGAGGCCCCGTGGGCCGACGTGGCCCAGGCGTTGCAGATCTCGGCGTTCTCGCTCAAGACCCTGACCGCAGGTCTGCTCGCCCCTCTCCGGGCGGCGGGTGGAGGGTCGGTGGTCGCCCTCGACTTCGACAACCGGGTGGCGTGGCCGGGCTACGACTGGATGGGGGTCGCCAAGTCGGCTCTCGAGTCGACCGCCCGCTACCTGGCACGCGATCTCGGGGCCGACAACATCCGGGTCAACCTGGTGGCCGCCGGCCCGATCCGGACGGTCGCGGCGCGCTCCATCCCGGGCTTCAACCGCTTCGAGGACGTCTGGGACGACCGGTCCCCCCTCGGCTGGAGCGTCACCGACCCCGAGCCGGTGGCCCGGGCGTGCGTGGCGCTGCTCTCCGACTGGTTCCCGAAGACCACCGGGGAGCTGGTCCACGTCGACGGCGGCTACCACGCCATGGGGGTGTGAGAATGAGCGACGGGCGGGTGGTGCTCGTCACGGGAGGCAACCGTGGGATCGGTTTGGCGACCGCCCGGACGTTCCAGGCAGCCGGCGACCGGGTGGCGGTCACCTCGCGCTCGGGGCCGGTCGACGGCCTCTACACCGTCGCCTGCGACGTCACCGACGACGACGAGGTCGACGCCGCGTTCGCCCGGATCGAAAGTGACCTGGGGCCGGTCGAGGTGCTGGTCGCCAACGCCGGCATCACCGCCGACCAGCTGCTGATCTCGATGAAGGCCGACGCTTTCGTCGGGGTGCTCGACACCAACCTGGTCGGCACCTACCGGGTGGTGCGGCGGGCGACACCGAAGATGATCCGGGCCCGGCGGGGGCGCATCGTGGTGATCTCGTCGGTCGTCGCCCTGACCGGCTCGGCCGGCCAGTCCAACTATGCCGCCTCCAAAGCCGGGATGATCGGCTTCGCCCGCTCGCTCGCCCGGGAACTGGGCAGCCGCAACGTGACGGTCAACGTGGTGAGCCCCGGGTTCGTCGAGACCGACATGACCGCTTCCCTTCCCGACGCCCGCCGGGCGGAGATCCTCTCCTCGGTCCCGCTCGGCAGGCTGGGGGCCGCCGAGGAGGTCGCCGCCGCGGTCCGTTGGCTCGCCTCGGAGGAGGCCGCCTACGTCACCGGGGCGGTGCTGCCCGTCGACGGTGGCCTCGGGATGGGCCACTGATGGGTCCTGCCGGCTCCGACCTACCCGAACCGGCCGAGGTGCTCCCCCACCGCGAACCGTTCCTGCTCGTCGACCGGGTGACCGAGCTGGTCCCGGCGACCTCGGCGCGGGGGGAGTGGCACCTGAGCGGCGACGAGGCGTTCTTCGCCGGGCACTTCCCGGGACGCCCGACGCTGCCGGGGGTGCTGATGGTGGAGGCACTCGCCCAGCTCGGCGGGATAGCGGTGCTCTCCGACGCGCGCTTCGCCGGCAAGCTCCCCCTCTTCGGGGGGATCGACAAGGCACGCTTCCGCCGCCAGGTCGTCCCCGGCGACACCCTCGAGCTGGAGGTGACCCTCGACCAGCTCGGCTCGAGCGCGGGCAGGGGCAGCGGTGTCGCCCGGGTCGGCGGCCAGATCGCCTGCCGGGCGTCGCTGCTGTTCGTGATCGTCAGCCCCTGAAGGCGGGGTCCGACCCCGGCTGTCCCCGATCGGGGGCTCAGGCCCGGCGGAACACCAAACTGGCGTTGTGACCACCGAAGCCGAAGCTGTTGCTCATCGCCACCGCCACGTCGACGGGGCGGGCGGTGAGCGCCACGTGGTCGGCGGCGCAGTCGGGGTCGGGGTCCTCCAGGTTGACCGTCGGGGGCAGCAACCCGGTCGCCAACACCTTGATGCACGCCACCGACTCGAGCGCCCCGGCGGCTCCGAGGGTGTGGCCGGTCATCGACTTGGTGGACGATATCGGCGGGGTGCGTGAACCCCAGATCCGCCTGAGGGCGAGAGCTTCGGTGCGGTCGTTGGGGGGGGTCGAGGTGCCGTGGGCGTTGACGTAGCCGATCTCCGCCGGCGTGACCCC
>JAKABK010000098.1 GCA_021796905.1 Actinomycetes bacterium | reverse complement strand
TTGTGACGTTCGTAGTCCTGGCGGGCGGCGCGGGTCGAGTCGAGGGCGGCGACCTCGGCGACGGGGACGTCCCACCACGAGGCGCTGTCTGGTGCCTGGAGCAGGGGGTCGGTCTCGACGTGGATCACTACCGGGGTGGGCGTCGCGCGCTTGGCCTGTCTCAGCGCGGCGCGTAGCTCGTCGATCCCCCGCGCCCGGATCACCTCGGCTCCGAGGCTGGCCGCGTTGGCAGCGAGGTCGACCGGCAGCGTGGACCCGTCGAGGCGTCCGCTGACCGGGTCCCGGTAGCGGTAGGAGGTGCCGAAGCGGCGCGACCCGACCGATTCGGAGAGCGCGCCGATCGAGGCGAACCCGTGGTTGTCGACCAGCACCACGACCAGCTTCACGCCCTCTTGGACCGCGGTCACCAGCTCCTGGGCCATCATCAGGTAGGACCCGTCGCCCACCATCACGTACACGTCCCGGTCGGGGGCGGCCATCTTGACCCCGAGGCCGCCGGCGATCTCGTACCCCATGCACGAGTAGCCGTACTCGACGTGGTACCCCTTCGGGTCACGGGTCCGCCACAGCTTGTGGAGATCTCCGGGCATCGAACCGGCGGCGCAGACCACGACGTCGCTGGGGTCGACCGCCTCGTTGACGGCTCCGATCACCTCCGATTGCGCCGGCAGCGGCAGGTGGGGGGTGTGGTACGCCCGGTCGACCGTCTCTTCCCACTCGTTGCGGAGCCGGAGGACCTCCGAGCGGTAGGAGCCCTCGACCGCCCAGCCGGAGAGCGCTGCGGTGATCTGCTCGATGATGGTGCGGGCGTCGCCGACCACCGCTACCCCGGCGTGTTTCCCGGCGTCGAGCCCGGCGATGTTGCAGTTGACGAAACGCACCCCGGGCGACCGGAACGCGCTGCGGGATGCGGTCGTGAAGTCGCTCCAGCGGGTCCCGATGCCGATCACGACATCGGCGCTGCGGGCGAGGGTGTTGGCGGCGGTGGTGCCGGTGGCGCCGAGCGCGCCGACCGAGCACGGGTGGTCGTAGCGCAGTGAGCCCTTCCCGGCCTGGGTCTCCGCGACCGGGAGCCCGGTGATCTCGGCGAGGCGGGCCAGGGCGTCGTGGGCCTCGGAGTAGATCACCCCGCCCCCGGCGACGATGAGGGGGCGGCGTGCCGTGCGCAGCGTCTCGACTGCTCGACCGAGAGCAGCCCGGTCGGGTGAGGGCCGCGGCACGTGCCAGGTGCGCCGGGCGAACAGCTCCTCGGGCCAGTCGTAGGCTTCCGCCTGGACGTCCTCGGGGAGGCAGAGGGTGACCGCCCCGGTCTCGGCCGGGTCGGTCAGCACCCGCATCGACCCGAGGAGGGCGGATGGGAGCTGTTCGGGGCGGTCGACCCGGTCGAAGTACCGTGACACCGGCCGGAAGCAGTCGTTGACCGAGACGTCCCCGGCACTGGGGTGCTCGAGTTGTTGGAGGACCGGGTCGGCGGCGCGGGTGGCGAAGGTGTCGGCGGGCAGGAGCAGCACCGGGATCCGGTTGACTGTGGCGAGCGCCGCGCCGGTGATCATGTTGGTCGCGCCCGGCCCGACAGAGGTGGTGCAGGCGAGGGTCGAGAGCCGGTTGCGCATCCGGGCGAAGCCAACCGCAGCGTGGACCATTGCCTGTTCGTTTCGAGCTTGGTGGTAGCGGAGCTGGCCCGGGTCGGTCAGCTCGGCCTCGAGGAGGGCTTGGCCGATACCGGCCACGTTCCCGTGACCGAAGATCCCGAAGCAGCCCTCGATCAGTCGGTGCTCGACCCCGTCACGTTCGCTGTACTGCGCTGCGAGGAACCGGACGGCGGCCTGGGCCACCGTCGCGCGTCGGGTGCTCACCGGCCGGCGCCGAGGGCCGGGGCCCGAAGCGGCAGGCGCGGATCGATCTCCTGGGCCTCCCAGGTCTCCCGGATCCAAGCGTGGGCTGGGTCGTCGCAGGCTCTCCAGGCCCGCTCCCCGGGCCCGGCCATGACGTTCAGGTAGTAGAGGTCGTAGCCGACCGCGGCCATCGAGGGCCCGTGCCAGCCGTGGGGGACGACGACCACGTCGCGGTCTCTCACCTCGGCGAGGAGCTCCAACGGGCGCTGCGGGGTGCCGTAGACGCGCTGGTAGGCGATCCCCGGGCCCCCAGGTCCGGGGGCGACCTCGAAGTAGTAGATCTCCTCGAGCACGTTCTCGTCGGGTCGGTCCTCGTCGTGCTTGTGGGGCGGGTAGGAGGACCAGTTCCCGCCCGGGGTCACCACCTCACAGACCATCAACCGCTCGCAGTCCAAGATGCCGGGCATGCAGATGTTGTGGACCTCCCGTGAGCAGCTTCCCCGTCCTCTCAGCTGGACCTCGACAGCCTCCGCGGGGAGGTGGGTGAAGGGGTGGTCGCGAGATGCGCGGGCTCCGGCCAGGGCGAAGCGGCCACCGTTCGCGCTCGCCAAGTCGATCCTCGAGCCGGGCGGGACGTAGACCGAGTCGGTGGGACCGGAGAAGACCCCGGGGCGACCGACGAGCTCAGCCCGCGAACCGCCGCAGGCGACGCCCGCCGCCCCGGAGAGCGGGACCACGAGGATCTCCTCCCCGCCGGTGTCGATCGTCTGGGCCCCCCCAGGGTCGAGGGTGAGCACCCGAAGCGACGACCACGACCAGCCGGCCGTCTCGGGGTCGATCCACAGCTCGAACGGCTCCCGGGCGAGCGAGCCGGCAGAGTGGTGGAGCCGGGGCCCGGGTTGGTTGTCGGTCACGGCCTGATCTCCTCCATGGGTGTCGAGCTCCTCACCCAGCGCTCCGGTCGGCGGGGTGGACGATGGCAGCGAGCCGGTCGGCGGCGGCCGAGGCGTCCCCGTCGGCTGGGTACAGCAGCCACCGGCCGACGACCATGCCCCTGACGCCCGGCAGTCCCATGGCTGCCTCCCAGCGGGCGAGGGCGTCGTCGGGGGACGCCGAGAGCTCTCCTCCGAGCAGCAGGACCGGGAGGGTGGTCGCAGCCGTCACCGCTTCCATGTCTTCGACCACCGGCAGCTTCAGCCAGGTGTACGCGCTGGTCGCACCGAGCCCCGAGGCGACTGCCGCCGAGGTGATCACCGCCTCGGCGGTCAGCACCGCTCGCACCCGGTCGCCGTCGCGTTCGGACACGAACGGCTCGACCATCGCGGGAAGGTGATGGTCGGCGAGGCCGGTCACGGCCCGGCCGCAGCTCTCGAGGGTGGTGAGCGACCCGGGGTCGCTCCGGTCGATGCGGCACAGCATCTTGCCGCCGTCCCAGCCCATGGAGGCGATGGTCTCGGCGTCAGCAGCGGTGAACCGGTCGTCGAGCTCGAAGACTGCCCCCTGCAGCCCGCCGCGGTTCATGCTGGCGAATGCGAGCTTGTCCTCGAGCGCACCGAGCAAGAGGAGGTCTTCGAGGATGTCAGGGGTGCCGAGCACCCCGTCGACCCCGGGGTTCTCGAGGCAGACGACGAGCCGAGCGAGCAGCTCGGCGCGATCTGCCATCGCCGCCTGGTCGCGGCCGACTGCGAGGGCCCCGCGAGCGGGGTGGTCCGCGGCGACGACGAGCAGGCGGCCGTCGTCACCGAGCAGCGGCCGGCGCCGCCGGCGGCGAGCGGTCTCGGCGATCCGCTCGGGGTGAGCGGCTCGCACTTCGCGTACAGCCGCGAGGTCAGGGGTCGCCACGAGATGGTTCCCCCATGGCGGTCTCGACCTCGCAGGTGGTCGGCATCGCTGTCGAGCACTCGACGCGTGAGGCGACGATCGCTCCGGCGGTGTTGGCGAAGCGGAGGACCCGTTCGAGCGGCCAGCCGGCGAGGAGGCCGTGACAGAGCGCGCCGCCGAAGCCGTCGCCGGCGCCGAGCCCGTTCACGACGGTCACCGGGACGGGCGGGACGTCGACCTGCTCGTCGGCGCTGACCGCGAGGACCCCTCTCGGTCCTCGCTTGACTACCGCCAGACGGACGCCACGGTCGATCAGGGCGTGCGCGGCGCGCAGGGCGTCGGTCTCGCCGGTCGCCACAGCCACTTCTTCCATGTTGCCGACAGCGACGTCCACCCACTCGAGGGCAATACCCGCTTCCTTGCGGGCGTTGTCGGGGTCGGACCAGAACATCGGTCGGTAGTCGAGGTCGATGATGGTGAGCGGCGAGCGCCCACGCGCCTCCCATGCCGCGAGCTGCGCCGAGCGGCTCGGCTCCTGGGAAAGTCCGCTCAGGGTCGACCAGAAGACTTCCGCAGCGCCGATCGCGTCCATGTCGAGCTCCTCGGGACGGATCTCCATGTCGGGCGCCTTCGGCCAGCGGTAGAACCACAGCGGGAAGTGGTCGGGTGGGTGCATCTCGCAGAAGGTGATCGGCGTGGGGAGCCCGGGCACCGGGGTGACGAAACGGTCGTCGACCCCCAGCTCGCGTAGCGCCCGGTGCACGAAGCGGCCGAAGGGGTCGTCGCCCACGCGGCTGACGATGGCGCTGCGGCGGCCGTGGCGGGCAGCCGCGACCGCCACGTTGGCGGCGGTGCCCCCGAGGAAACGCCCGAAGGTGTCGACCTCGTCCAATGGCACTCCCGGCCGGAGCGGGTACAAGTCGACCCCCATCCGCCCCATGGTGAGCACCTCGAAGACGCCGTCATCGGGTCCCCCGGTCACGGCAGCGCCACCGCTGCTCATTGCGCCAGGCCGACCGAGCGCAAGTGGGCGAGGCTCGCCCGAGCGTCGGTCGCCGGTACCGAGTCGCCGGTCGGGCTCGCGTCCTGCTCGACGGTCCCCCAGCCGTCGTAGCCGATCCGGGCGAGCGCGCCGGCCACCCGGGAGAAGTCGACCGCACCCCGCCCGAGTGGGCAGAAGATCCCACGACGGTACGCTTCCCAGAACGAAAGGCCCTCGGTCTGCACGGCCTCGAGGACCCCGGGGTCGACGTCCTTGAAGTGCACGTGGGTCACCCGCTCGCCGTGGTCGATCAGCAGCTCCACCGGGTCGATACCCCCGTAGAGGCAGTGGCCGGTGTCGACGCACAGCGTGATCAGTCCCGGGTCGGTGTCGGCGAGCAGACGTTCCACCTCGTCGGCGGTCTCGACGTCGGTTCCCGCGTGAGGGTGGAATGAGGTGGTGACCCCGGCGGTCGCCGCGATCTCCGCTACCCGCTCCGCGGTCCCGACCAGACGTCTCCATCCGGTCTCGTCGAGCCGTTCGGCGTCCGCCGGTCGGCCGGCTGTTGCGACCCGGGTAGGGGTCCAGCCGGCGATCAGTACCAGCAGCCGGGTGCCGAGCGGTTCGAGGAGGGCGCAGACCTCCCTGGCCTTGGCGACCACCGTTTCGGCGGTTCCGGGGTCGTGGAGGACCTCCATGACCACGCCGGCCGACAGGGCCAGTCCGCGGCGGTCGAGCTCTGATCGCAGGGTCGCCGGGTCGGTCGGGAAGTACCCGAGCGGACCGAGCTCGACGCCGGTGTAGCCGGAGCCGGCGACCTCGTCGAGGACCCGGTCCCAGCTCGGGTAGCTCGGGTCCGCCGGCTTCTCGATGCCCCAGGAGGTCGGGGCGTTGCCGACCTTGATGGTCATGGTCGATCCCCGAGGGGCTCTGCGACCCGTGGGTCGACCTCGACGAGAGGGACCGTCCGGCCGTCGAGGACCGAGAGCCGAGCGGCCTCGGCGAGCACGAGCGCCGCCCGGGCGTCGCGACCCGTAGCTGCTGGGCCCGCGTCCTCGCCCCGGCAGGCGGCGAGGAAGGCGGCCAGCTCGGCGGCGTAGGCCCGCTCGTAGCGCTCAGGGAAGAAGCGGAACAGGGGGGACGACCGTGCCCCACCCCCGTCGGCGATCACCGACGTGGTCGGGTGCGGGTTGGTGGTCCAGGCGGTGGCCCCGGTCCCGTGCACCTCGACGCGTTGGTCGTAGCCGTAGGTCGACACCCGGCAGCATTCGATCATCCCGATCGCGCCGGACGCGAAGCGGAGGGTGACCACCGCTACGTCGAGATCGCCGGCGGCTCCTGCGAGCGGGTCGACGAGACTCGAGCCGGCGGCGGACACCGCGACCACCTCCTCACCGCTCACGTAACGCGCGACGTCGAAGTCGTGGATCACCATGTCGGCGAACAACCCGCCCGGTCCGCGGGGGTACCCGGCGGGCGGTGGCTCGGGGTCCCGGGAGGTGATCCGCAGCTGCAGGAGCCTCCCGATGCCACCCTCAGCCACTGTGCGGGCGAGATCGGCGAAGCCGGGATCGAACCTCCGGTTGAAGCCGACGTGCAGCACCACGCCGGAACGTTCGACCGCGGCGAGCGCCGAGTCGACCCCGGCCAAGTCGGTGGCGAGAGGTTTCTCGCAGAGCACGTGCTTGCCGGAGCTCGCTGCAGCGGCAACCTGCTCGGCGTGGGCGTCGGAGGCCGAGCACACCATTACCGCGTCCACTCCGCCGGTAGCGAGCAGGTCCTCCCATCGGGTGTAGGGGGTGGTGCCGAGCAGGCCGGCCAGGTGATCGGCCGCCTCCCGGTCCGGGTCGGCGACCCCGACCACCGTCACCTCCGGGGACCGGAGGTTCCTGGCGTGGACCCTGGCGATCCTCCCGGCGCCGATCAGCGCGAGCGCGACCGGCGCGCGGCCCGATCTACTGCCGTGGTCGGATGTAGTGGACATCATGGTCGCCGCCCCCCGGGAGACGTTCGCTCTGCGGACGTGTTGGAACGCTCCCACCATAGACGTGTTGGAACGCTCCCACCATAGGGGCGCGGCGGCTTGCCGACAAGCTCGATCGGTTGCCCGGCTCGCTGGTGCTCGCGGCTTGACAGGGATCCGTCCCGGACCTATACCTGGCTCGTCGAGTGGAACGTGCCAACGTTCCGGGGGATCCGGACGCCGAGAGAGGATGGTCGATGCGATGAGAGCTGGGCCCTCC
>JAKABK010000097.1 GCA_021796905.1 Actinomycetes bacterium | reverse complement strand
CAACCCGTTCTTCGTGCCCACCCGCTACGGGGCGCACGACGCCTGCACCCTGCTCGGCTGCAGCTACACCTGGACCGGGTCGGCGAACTCGATCGTCCCCCACATGGTCACCGCGATGGAGACGGCGATCGCCGACAAGGTCGCCGGCATCGGCGTGCCGGTGATCGACCCGACCGGCTTCATCGCGCCGACGAACAAGGCTCTCGAGCAGGGCATCCCGGTCGTCGCCTACAACGCCAACCCGCCAGCCAACTCGGGTAACAACCAGATGGCTTACATCGGCCAGAACCTCTTCCAGGCCGGCGTGCTGGCAGGTCACAAGATCCTGACCTATGTGTCCAAGGGTGATCTGGTCGGCGGCATGATCGCCACCCCCGGGACCGCCAACATCCAGCCCCGTATGGACGGTGCCAAGTCGGTGCTCGAGCCGGCCGGGGTCAACCTGGTCGAGGTCGCCACCGGCGCGCAGCTGTCGCAGGAGTTCTCCACGGTGCCGAGCTGGTACCTCGGGCACAAGGACGTCAAGTTCCTCTACGCCGTCGACGACGGCTCGGGGGAGGCGGTCGCCAAGACCATCTCGAAGTACAACTTGAAGGGCAAGGTCCACGGGTCCGGCTGGGACGTGGCCGTCCCCGAACTGCAGGCGATCAAGGACGGGCAGCTCGCGTTCTCGATCGACCAGCAGGCCTACATGCAGGGGTTCCTGCCGATCCTGTACCTGTTCATGTACCAGCTGTCCGGCGGCCTGATGCGCCCGTCGAACACCGACACCGGGTTGTTGTTCGTCACCAAGGGCAACGTCGGTTCCTACCTCGACACCCCGTCTCGCTTCGAGGGCAGCACCTCCAAGGAGGAGCGGCTGACCCCGCCGTCGAGCATCCCGGAGGTGGCCTTGCAGTGACCCAGGCCGCGCTGTCCGGAACGGGTCGGGACACCGCGACCGGCCGGTCCTACCCAGGTGCCGGCCGGGGCCTTGGAAGCTTCCTTCGCACGGCCCTGGTCGAGCGGCGCGAGGCGGCGATCGTCATCGTCGCGGTGGCGCTGTTCGTGTACTTCACGGTCGCCTCGTCCAACTTCCTCACCGTCGCCGACATGCAGAACCTCTCCCAGTTCATCGGGCCGGTCGCGGTGATCGGGGCCGGCGAGGTGTTCTTGTTGGTCTGCGCCGAGGTCGACCTGTCGTCGGGAACGGTGTTCGTGTTCATGCCGTTCGTCGTCTACTACTTGAACAAGAGCTTCGGGCTCCCGCTTCTGCTCTCGATCGTCCTGGCGGTGGTCGTCGGGGCGTTGGTGGGTGCGCTCAACGGGATCATCACCACCAGGCTGCGGGTCCCGTCGTTCATCACCACCCTGGGCATGCTGTTCCTCCTGGACGGGATCATGCTGGTGCTGTCCAACGCCGCCCAGCTCACCATGCCCACATCGGGCACCCTGTCGTCGGTGTTCGGGGGTTGGGGTTGGTCGGAGATCATCTGGTCGGTGGCGATCGTGGCGCTCCTCTACGTGGTGCTCAACCGCACCCGCTTCGGGATGCACGCGATCGCCGCGGGCGGCAACCTGGTCGGAGCGGCCGAGGCCGGGGTCCCGGTCAACCGGGTCAAGGTCTGGTGCTTCATGCTCTGCTCGGCGGTCTCGGCACTGATCGGGATCGTCGACGCCACCCGGATCACCGTCCTGGACCCCGGCAACCCGGGGACGACCGAGATGTTCTATGCGATCTCCGCAGCGGTGATCGGCGGAACCGCCCTGACCGGCGGCAGCGGCACGGTGGTCGGCGGCTTCGTCGGTGCGGTGGTGCTCGGAGTGCTCTTCGTCGGTCTCACGATCGTCGGGATCAGCGCCAACGCGTTCATCTTGATCCTCGGGCTCGCGATCCTCGGGGCGATGGTCGCCAACGTCCAGATCTCCAAGCTGTCCGAGAGACGGAAGGCCGCCACATGAGCCCCGGGGAGGCCGGCGGTGGGGCCGCCGACGACATCCTGCGCACGGAGGGGATCACCAAGCGGTTCGGTTCGGTGGTCGCCCTGCGGGGGATCGACATGCACCTCGGGCGGGGGGAGGTCCTCGGTCTGGTCGGCGACAACGGTGCCGGCAAGACGACCTTCGTCAAGATCCTCTGCGGCTACCAGCGGCCCGACGCCGGGAACATGTACATCGACGGCGAGCGGGTCGAGCTCCGCTCGGTGAGCGACGCCAGGGCGAAGGGGATCGAGACCGTCTACCAGGACCTGGCCCTCGTGCCGCAGCTCCCGGTGTACAAGAACCTGTTCTTGAAGCGGGAGATCGTCTCGGGAGGGCGGCTCGGGTTCCTGTCGGACCGCAAGATGCGCGAGCTCGCCCGCCGGTACCTGGCGGACATCAAGGTGAGCATCCCGTCGGTCGACACCCCGGTCGACCGGCTCTCCGGCGGCCAACGACAGGCGATCGCGGTCGCCCGGGCGACGAGGTCGGAGGTGAAGATCCTGCTGCTCGACGAGCCGCTGTCGGCGATGGGCGCCAAGGAGTCGGCGCTCATCATCGATCTGGTCAAGGACCTCTCGAAGAACCGCGGTGTGTCGATCCTCGTTATCGACCACAACTACGCCCACGTCTTCGAGCTGTGCGACCGGGTCAACGTGATCCACCAGGGGAAGGTGAGCTTCGACCGGAGGGTGGCCGACACGTCACTCGAGGAGCTGACCGACTACATGGTCTCGGAGTACCGCCAGCAGGTGATGTCGGGTCGAGCCGAGCGGTAGCCGGACCGGGGGGATCGGCGTGCAGCGACGCCCCACGATCCACGACGTCGCCGCCGTCGCCGGGGTGTCCAAGTCGCTGGTGTCGCTGGTACTGCAGGGATCGCCGCGGGTGAGCGAGGAGCGCCGCAAGGTGGTGCTCGCGGCGGTCGAGGAGCTCTCCTACCGACCCAATCGCCTGGCCCGCCAGTTGGTGACCAACCGCACCCACACCGTGGGCGCGGTTGTCGCCGACCTCCACAACCCTTTCTTCCACGACGTCCTGGACGGTCTCCACTCCGAAGCGGAGAAGCGGGGCTACCGGGTGCTGATCGGTACCGGGGGTCTCTCCTCCACCGAGGAGGCGGCCGTCGGCGAGCTGCTGCTGGAGCTGAGGGTCGAGGGCCTGGTGCTCCTGGCCCACGACCTCGCCCCCCGGTCCACCGCCCGGCTCGCGGCGGCCGCCCCGTGCGTGGTGGTGGCTCGCAGGGCGAGCCGGGGAGTCGCAGCTGACGTGGTGGTCAACGACGACCTCGCCGGGATGCGCCTGGCGGTCGGGCACCTGGTGGGGCTCGGGCACCGGGAAATCGCACACGTCGCAGCGGCGACCGCTGCGGGCCGGGCCCGGGCGGCGGCGTTCCGTCAGGCGGTCACCGATATCGACCCCTCCCTGGAAGCGACGATGTTGCCGGGGGGCATGACCGAGGAGACCGGCTACGGGGGCGCATCGGTCGCGTTGGCCCGCCGGCCGAGGCCGACGGCGCTGCTGATGGCCAACGACATCGCCGCCATCGGCGCCTACAACGCCGTCGACGACGCCGGCCTGCGGATCCCCTTGGACGTCTCGGTCGTCGGCTACGACAACACCGCCATCGCCGCCACCCGCCACATCTCCCTCACGACCGTCGACCAGCCACGCCGTGAGATGGGTCGCCTCGCGTTCCAGTCGCTCTGGGAGCGGGTCGAGGACGGTCGGACCAGGGCCCGGCACCGGGTGGTCGTGCCGAGCCTCGTGGTCCGCTCCTCCACCGCCCCGCCAGGAGAGCCCCGCCGCCGGGCCCGGTGAGGGCCCGTAGGCGGCCCGGTCGCACCCGACTGTCACCTCATCCCGGCGGTGCTCCCTGCAGGTGGTTGCGGGCCGGGAGCTCAGCGTTCCTGGTCGGTGAGGGTCCGGTCGGCGGCGCTCAGCCGGTCGTTGGCGGTCATCGCCTGGTGCCAGAAGGGGTAGGCGAGCGGGGTGACCGACGCCCGGTCGAGCCGACGTCGCTCCTCGGCGTCGAGGGCGAGGTCCGCCGCCGCGAGGTTGTCGCTCAGCTGCTGCTCGTTGCGGGCGCCGACCACCAGGGTCGTCACCCCTGGGCGGCCGAGCAGCCAGGAGAGGGACACCTGGGCGCCGGAGACCCCACGGGCGTCGGCGACCCCGGTGACCGCCTCGATGATGTCGTAGGTGCGGTCCCAGTCGTGGACCGGCGGTTCGGACCACTCGGTGGTGTGGCGGGCGCCCTCCGGGCCGGTCTCCCCCCTCCGGTACTTGCCGGAGAGCAGGCCGCCGGCGAGCGGGCTCCACACGAGGATGCCGAGCCCCTGGTCGAGGGCGGCCGGGACCAGTTCCTGCTCCGCCTCCCTGCCTAGGAGGGAGTAGTAGATCTGCTGGCTGACGAAGCGCTGCCATCCGTGGCGGTCGGCCTCGCCGAGCGCCTTCATCAGCTGCCAGCCGGCGTAGTTGGAGCAGCCGACGTAGCGGACCTTGCCCTGGTGCACGAGCGTGTCGAGCGCGTCGAGGGTCTCCTCGATCGGCGTGACGCCGTCCCACTCGTGGACCTGGTAGAGGTCGATGTGGTCCCGTTGGAGGCGACGCAGGCTGTGCTCCGCGCTGCGGAGGATGTGGTGGCGGGACAAGCCCCCGTCGTTGGGGCCGGGACCCATCGGGAAGCGGACCTTGGTGGCGACGAGCAGGTCGTCTCCGTAGTCGGCGAGCACTTCGCCGACGATCTCCTCGGAGCGGCCGTCGGAGTAGACATCGGCGGTGTCGACCAGGTTGACGCCCGCCTCGACGGCGATCTTCACCAACCGGCGGGCCTCGTCGAGCTGGGTGGTGCCGACGTCGGCGAACTTGCCCCGCCCTCCGAAGGTCATGGTTCCGAGGGTGAGAGCGGACACGCGTAGGCCGGAGCGGCCGAGGGTGCGGTACTCCATCAGTGGGGTTCCTTCCGTAGGTTCGGGCGTCCCCGTGGTGTCGGTCCCGGAGCGCCGGGTGAGCCCGGGCCCGCCGGTCGGCGGGGGGAGGCGGTCACGTGGCGCGCCGTGGCTTCGGCGCCGTCGCGCCGGAGGTGGGTGAGCAGCTCGGCGAGGGTGTCGGCGACGAAGCGGTCGTCGGCGACACCTGGGGGGAACATCGCCGTCCAGCCGAGCAGGGCGTCGACGACGCCGCCGGGTCCTGCCGCCCGGGAGGTCCGCTCGGCGATGGCGTCCGCGAGGGGGTCGTCGAGCGCGAGCGGCGCCCCCCGGTCGTCGCAACGGTCTACCGCGCAGCGCATCCACGCCGCGATCCCGAGCAGGGCGGCGAGCGGCTCGCCTCCCTGGCGGCGGCGGTCCACGACGGTGCCGACCAGACGCAGCGGCAGCTTCTGACTGCCGTCGGCGGCTATCTGGGCGCAGCGATGGCGGAGGGCGCGGTTCGCGAAACGTGCCAGCAGCTGCTCCTCGTATCCGCCGAGGTCGAGGCCCGGCAGCGGGCCCAGGGTCGGCTCGACGTCGTCGGACATGAGACGGCGCACGACCGCCTCGAACCCCGGACGGGCCAGCGCGTCGGCGACGAGCCCACAGCCGGCGAGCTGACCGAGGTAGGCGAGGGTCGAGTGGCTCCCGTTGAGCAGGCGGACCTTGGCCCGCTCCCAGGGGCGGGCGTCGTCGACGAGGAGCACCCCGGCGTGCTCCCAGCCCGGGCGGGGCCCGGCGAAGTCGTCCTCGACGACCCACTGGCGGAAGGCCTCCCCGACCACGGTCGCCTCGTCGGCGACGCCGAGCAACCCGGATGCTTCCGCCCGGTCGGTGTCGGTTGTCGCCGGCACGATCCGATCGACCATGGTCGAGGGGAAGCGGACGTTGGAGCCGATCCAGTCGAGTGTCTCCGGTCCGTCGTCGCCGCGCTCGGCCAGGTCGCTCACCAGGTGTCCGAGGACGGCGCCGTTGTCGGGAAGGTTGTCGCAGGACACGACGGTCAGCCCGCCGGCGCCGCGACGCCGGCGGGCGCGGATCCCGGCGACCAGCTGGCCGACAGGGGTCCTGGGGTCGCGCCCGGCGAGGTCGGCCCGGACCTCGTGGTCCTCCCAGTTCAGCGAGCCGGTAGCGGGGTCCCGGCGGTAGCCCTTCTCGGTGACCGTCAAGGTGACTACGTGCACCTCCGGCGAGGCGATCCGCTCGACGACCGCTGCCGGGTCCGCCGAGCCGTCCAGGACCTCGCGCACCGCGCCGACCACCGACGCCCGGGTCGCCCGGCCGCTGCGCTCGAGCAGGCTGTAGAGCCCGTCCTGGGGGGAGAGCTGTCGCTGCACCGTCCCGCTGCGCTGGGTCACCCCGCAGATCCCCCAGTCGCCGGGAACGACGGCGAGCGCGTCCTGGGTGAAGGTCGCCTGGTGGGCGCGGTGGAACGCCCCGATACCGAGGTGCACGATCCCGACCCCGATCGAGGCGGGGTCGAACGGGGGGCGCATCGAGGCCGGCACCGAGCCCAAGGTGGAGAGCGAGAGGCGTCTACCGCTCACAGCACCGCGCCGAGCTGCCAGGCGACGAGCTCCTCGTCGCCGAGGCCGAGCTCCTCGCTCTTGGTGTGCTCCCCGGACGCGACCGAGAGGATCTTGCCGAACAGTTCGGCGCCGAGCTGTCCGACCGAGGTCTCCCCTTCGAGCACCCGTCCGCAGTCGAGGTCCATGTCGTCCCCCATCCGCCGGTACAGCTCGGAGGTGGTGGCGAGCTTGAGGCTCGGCGCCGGTTTGCAGCCGAACACCGAGCCCCGCCCGGTCGTGAAGCACACCACCGTCGCCCCACCCGCGACGATCCCGGTTACCGACACCGGGTCGTAGCCGGGGGTGTCCATGAACACCAGTCCACCGCGCGCGCTCACCGGCTCGGCGTAGCCGACCACGTCGACCAGCGGGCTGGCGCCACCCTTGGCGACCGCCCCGAGTGACTTCTCCTCGATGGTGGTGATCCCGCCGGCCCGGTTGCCCGGCGAGGGGTTGGAGTCCATGGTGGTCCCGTTGGCCCGGGTGTAGGCTTCCCACCAGGCGATCCGCGCCTCCAGTG
>JAKABK010000096.1 GCA_021796905.1 Actinomycetes bacterium | reverse complement strand
AAGCGGGATGCGATGGTCGCGAGGGTGTCGCCCGGGCGGACCGTGTAGGTGCCGGGCACCTCGGGGGTCGCCGCCGACGCCCGGGTGACGCCGGCGGTCGCGATGGCCCCGGGTAGGCGCAGGACCTCGCCAGGGAGGATCAGGTTCGGGTCGCCGATCCCGTTCGCCGACGCCAACGCCTCGGTGGTGGTACCGAAACGGGCCGCGATCGCCCCCAGCGTGTCACCGCTGCGCACCGTGTAGCTGTGGGGGGCCGGCGCCGGGCTGGCCGAAGCGACGGTCGCGGAGGCGAGCGAGCCGACGGCCCCGACACCGGCGGTGGCGACCACGCCGGCCGCGAGCAACCGCAGGGACTGGGCCCTGCCGGACTCCTGGGCTTCGACTATCCGGGCGAGCACCGGGTGGGCCCTCAGGTCGACCGGTCCACCGGTGCGGCGCAGTACGACGATGACCGGGGTCAGCACCCAGCCGAGCAGGTAGGCCCCGACGAAACGGGCCAGGCCGCGCTCCGCGTGGTCGACCACGGTGGGCTCCTCGGCGGCGGGCTCCGCGACCAGCCGCTCGGCTCCGAGCCCGGCTTCCAGGCCGGCCCAGTCGAAGTCGGGGTCCCGGAGGAAGGCGAGCGACATCTCCCGTTCCGTGGCGAGACGCCGCAAGCGCAGGGCGGTCATCGCATAGGCCGTGCCGAGCACCGCCAGCGCAGCGACCAGCAGCCAGGCGATCACCGACCCGGTGATCGCCGCCGGGACGAGCGCCGCCGAGAGCACCGCAGAGATGCCTACGGCGGTGCGCCGCTGTCGTCGGAGCCGCCCCGGGACAGGATCGGCCGCTGGGCGTCGGGGACCTTCGAGGACCGGTACAGGGACGCGTGTCATCATCGGCTCGCTACTCCTCACTCCCCGGGACCATGGGGTCTGACCTGGGGTGACGGCGGTTGTGCAGACCGTAGCAGGCCCCCCGGCCGGCGTCGAGGGTTCGCGGTGCGCCACGACCGCCGGCGTCCGGGGCCGGCTCAGGGCGCCACGGTCCGCCCGGGCCGGGCGCCGCGGTCCGCCCGGGCCGGACGCCACCGTCCATCCGCACCGGGCGCCACGGTCAGCCCGGACCTGGGTTGACCTAGGTTGGGACCGGGATCGAGCCACGAGAGGCGGCACGGGATGCTCTACGCATTCGGCTTCGAGACGGTCGGGGTGGTCGTCGGCGACCTGTACTTCGCCGACCCGCACCCGCTGCCCGGACAGGAGAGCCCGGAGCGGGGCGTACGCCTCGAGGTGAGGCTCCTCGCCCGGCGGGACCTGCCCGGCTCGATCTACTCGGCCCAGCCGATCCTGATCGACCGGCCGGTGTGGCGCGCCGACCTGCTGGAGAGCGTCGATGCCCCCGGGAGCTTCGACCGGGCCCACCACCATCCGCGCTTCGCCGGCTGGGAACCGGGCCGGCGCCACTTCGACGACGCGTTGACCGCCGACCCGATCGGTTTCGTCGGCTCGCAGCTCGCCGACCTTCCGGGCGTGCTCGCCCGGGCGGGGATCGACCCGGCCACCGTGACCGCCGTAGACACCGCGGCGCTCGGTCGGGCCGTCCCCGAGATCCTGGGGGTGACCCGCCGCCTGCTCGGAGCGGTCCGTGCCGGGGAGCTGGCCCGGCCACCGGCGGAGGTGGCGGCATCGGCCCGGGTCGGCTGGCTGTAGGCGACGCTCGCGCCCGCAGCGTGCCCACCGAGGACGGCGCGGCGGGGCCGCGGAGCAGGACAGCACGGCCCTGCGGTGTCGGCAGGGCGGCCGGTCAGCTCGGGGCTGTGGTGGTCGAAGGGTCGAGGGTCACCTTCCGGAAGCGGGGCAGGGCCCGGGAGATGACCAGGGCACCGAGGATGCACAGAGCTCCGCCGGAGACGATCGACGCCTCGATCCCGACCGCGGAGGCCACCCCGCCGGCCTCCAGGTCCCCGAGACGGGGACCGCCTTGGACCACCCCGATCTGGAAACCCTGCAGCCGACCGCGGAGCCGGTCGGGGACGCTCAGCTGGATGATCGTGTTGCGGAACACCGCCGAGATCACGTCGGCCCACCCGGCGACCGCCAGCAGGACGAGGGCGACCGGGAGGTAGTGGACCAGTCCGAAGGCGGTGATCGCCGCCCCCCACGCCAGCACCGCGGCTGTGACCGCAAGGCCCTGGCGGCGGACCCGGGTGACCCAACCGGTGGTCAAGGCCCCGAGGAGGGCCCCGACGCCGACCGAGGAGTACAAGAACCCGAGGGTGCGCGCCCCGCCCTTGAACACCCTGAGAGCGAGCGCCGGGAACAGCGCCCGGGGCATGCCGAAGACCATGGCGTCGATGTCGATCACGTAGGCGCCGAGGATCTCCTGGCGGGAGCGGACATAGGCGAAACCCTCGATGATCGAGCGCAGGCCGGGGCGGGGTGCGTGGGCGTCGGGTGGCTGGGGGGCGATGGCCCAGGCGGCAGCGACCGCTGCTCCGTATCCGGCGACGTCGGCCCAGTAGACGAAGTGCACGCCGGCGCCGGCGAGGAGCAGGCCGCCGACCGCCGGTCCGACGACCGAGCCGAACTGGTACAGCGCCTGGAACATCGCCGCTGCGGTCGGCACGTCGGCCAGGCCGACCAGTCGGGGCACCATCGCGTTGCGGGCCGGGCTGGCGAAACCTGCGAGGCCGGCGGTGAACGCCGGGGCGACGAACAGTGGCCACAGCGCCGGGCCGAGGTCGGCGTTGACGCCGAGCCCGGCGCTGGACGCGGCCATCAGCAACCCGACCGCTACCAGCAGGCGGCGGCGGTCGACCGCGTCGATCACCGACCCGCCGTAGAGGGAGCAGACGAGCAGCGGCACGAGCTGTGCGAGCGAGACGAGGCCGACGTCGAGCGAGGAGCCGGTGATACGGAAGACCTGGTACGGCACCGCGACCGCGGTCAGCTGGGTGCCGAGGGTGGAGAGCAGCTGCCCCCCGACGATCAGGCGGAAATCACGGGATCGCCGCAGCGGGGCGAGGTCGATCATCACCCGCCGACCCGCCACGGCGGGGCAGCATAGGTGTGGGCGTGGGCAGAGCCGCGAACCGGAAGTAGGTTGCGGGGCATGTCGCGTGCGCTGGTGCTCGGAGGTGGCGGCCCGGTAGGGGTCGGCTGGGAGTCGGGGCTGGTCGTCGGGCTCGCCGAGGCGGGAGTCGACCTGGGGGGCGCCGACCTGGTGGTCGGGACTTCTGCCGGCTCGATCGTCGGTGCCGAGCTGACCCTCGGCTGGGATCTCGAGGCCGCCCTGGCGATCCTCGACACCCCATGGCCCGAGCCCGAGCTCCCCCCCGGATCCCCGACAGGAATGGAACTGTTGATGACCGAGCTCGCCCGGGCGGCGTCGTCGGCCGGCTCCCCCGAGGCGGTCCGTCGAGAGCTCGGCCGCATCTCGCTCGAGGCCCCCACCCCGCCTGCAGCCACTTACCTGGGACTTTTCTCCCCGGTGCGCGACCAGGCCTGGCCGGAGCGTTACCGCTGCAGCGCGGTCGACGTCGAGACCGGGGGCCTGCGGGTCTGGGACCGTGCTGCGGGCGTGCCGCTGGATCTGGCGGTGGCCTCGAGTTGCGCGGTGCCGGGGATCTTCCCACCGGTGGAGATCGACGGCCGGCGCTACATGGACGGCGGGATGAAGACTCCTCTCAACGCCGATCTCGCCGCCGGCCACGACGTGGTGGTGGCGGTCTCCTGCTTCGCCCTGGAGGCCCCCGAGGGTTTCTCGGACCCCTTGACCGACATGCTCGATGCTGCTGTCCGCGCCGAGCTGGACGAGGTGGCCTCCCGGGGGCGCTGCGAGGTGGTGGTCCCCGGGGCGGACTTCCTCGACCTGTCGGGCTGGGGCTCGAAGCTGATGGACCAGGGTCTCGCCCGTGACGCCTTCGCCATCGGCCGCCGGCAGGCCGCCGAGGAGGCCACCCGCCTCGCCGACGCCTGGAACGCCTGATCCCCTGCCGTCATCGGGCCAGTGGGGGACGAGCTGGCGCTACCCGCGACCCGGGCGCAGCCGCGCCCACGCCTCCTCAGCGGACCCCTCTCGGCCGGAACTGCACGCTCGAGCGGGGGCCGAGCACGCTGGTGGTCTTCGGGACCGCGTGCTGCCAGGTGCGCTGGCAGCTCCCGCCCATCACCAGGAGGTCACCGTCGGCGAGCTCGAAGCGCAGGCTCGGACCGCCACCAACCGGCCGCAGCAGCAGCCTCCTCGTCGCCCCGAACGAGACGATCGCGACCACGGTGTCCTCCCGGGCGCCGCGCCCGACGGTGTCGCCGTGCCAGGCGACACTGTCGCGGCCGTCGCGGTACAGGCACAGCCCGGCGGTGGCGAACGGCTCGCCCAGCTCCTCCCCGTACCGGTCGTCGAGGGCGTCACGGGCCTCTTCGAGGCGCCGGTCGGGCAGCTCCTCTCCCTCGGAGTAGAAAGCGAGGAGGCGCGGGACCTCGACGACGCGTTCGTACATCACCCGCCGCTCGGCCCGCCACGGGACCGCCCCCAAGAGGACGTCGAGCAGTGCTGTGCCGGGGAGCCACGCCGGGCAGTGCTCCACCCACGCTCCGCTCCCGAGGTCCCGGCGCCGGAGCGGTCCGGTGCTGCTACGCCCGTCCGGGCCTGCCGGCAGGATCGTCGGGTCGAACAGCGACGGCTGGATGGCGAGCACCGGGACCGAAGTGTACCCGAGCACCCGAACACTTGTTCGTCGACGGCGGGTCAGTCGGGTCGGTAGCGCCGACCCTTCCACTCGACCCCGCCGCCGCGGTGGCGCCGGGCGGAGTCCACGGTCATCGCCGCGTACAGCGCCGCCGCGGCCGGCAGGGCCAGCGCCCAGGTCGGACGGAGCCGGTAGTAGCGGATCATCGGCAGGTAGGTGCCGGCCATCACCACCCACGACAGTGCTCCCGCCAGGGCCACCAGCGGCCGGCCTGCGGCGACCCCGGCGGCGACGAGCGCGAGAGGCCCGGCGAAGACGGCCAGCAGCGCAGCCACGGTCACCGTGAGCAGCACCAGCGAACAGCGCAGTTGGGTGAAGGCGCTGCGCGTCACCATCCGCCACAGGTCGGCGAGATGGGGGTAGGGACGGACGCTGCGGACCTCGTCGGCGAGGCCGAGCCAGATCCGGGCGCCGGAGCGCTTCAACGCCCGGGCGAGGGCGACGTCGTCGATGACCGCTGAGCGGATAGTGGCGATCCCGCCGGCGCGTTCGAGCGCCTCGGCACGCACCAGGGCACAGCCGCCCGCCGCTGCCGCGACCGGGCCCCGCGCGGCGACCAGGCGGAACGGGTACAGCAGCGCGAAGAAGTAGACGAACGCCGGCACGACCAGCCGCTCCCAGGCGGTGTCGACCCGCAGGCGGGCCATGAGCGACACCTCGTCGCGCCCGTCGCCCACGGCTGACTCCACGAGACGGCGGAGGGAGCCGGGCGGGTGCACGATGTCGGCGTCGGTGAACAGCAGCCATTTCGGCGCGACGCCGGTGGTCGCGACGTGGGCGACACCCTGGTGGAGCGCCCAGGACTTGCCGACCCAACCCTCGGGTCGGGGCTCGCCACGGAGCACTTCGACCGGCACCCGCCCGCCGGCGGCCGCCGCCAGGGCTGCCTCTGCGGTGCCGTCGGTGCTCTCGTCGTCGACCACCACCACCCTCACCGGTCCCGGGTAGTCCTGGCGGGCGAGGGCGCCGACGCTGCGACCCACGAGCGTCGCCTCGTCGCGCGCAGCGACCACGATCGCCGTCGGCGGCCACGGTAACGGCAGCTCGGGCCCCGGGGAGCCGGGGCCGGGGGACGCGCTCGGCAGCCTCACGGCGGTGGTCCACGGCCGCCACGGTGC
Organism: Actinomycetes bacterium; assembly: GCA_021796905.1. GTDB lineage: Bacteria > Actinomycetota > Acidimicrobiia > Acidimicrobiales > Palsa-688 > JAKAQB01. The sequence goes on along the minus strand of JAKABK010000096.1, from coordinate 1,189 downwards.
GACCAGCACCCCGACCCACACGGCGACCAGGGCCCACGCGGCCCACCCGAGCGCTCCCACCCCGGGGGATCCTACGGGTGAGCCGAGCGCGACCCGGGTAGAGCGCCGGGTGCGACCCCGGGACCCCGGGGCGCGGAGGAGGCACGATGGAGTACCGCAACCTCGGGCGCAGCGGCACCGCGGTCTCGGCGCTGGCGCTCGGGACGATGACCTTCGGCGCGGAGACCGACGAGGCCGGGTCCCACGCCCAGCTCGACCGTTTCGTCGAAGCGGGCGGAACCCTGGTCGACACCGCGGACGTCTACGCCGGGGGTGCTTCGGAGACGATCATCGGCCGCTGGTTGGCCCAACGCCCCTCCGAGACCCGCGACCGGGTGGTGATCGCCACCAAGGGTCGCTTCCCGACCTCCGATGAACCCAACGGGGTCGGCCTGTCGCGCCGCCACCTGCGCCGGGCGCTCGACGCGAGCCTGCGGCGTCTCGGCGTCGACTGCGTCGACCTCTACCAGGTGCACGCCTTCGACGCCCTCACCCCCTTGGAGGAGACCCTCGGCTGCCTCGACGACCTGGTGCGGGCAGGCAAGATCCACTACTTCGGGCTGTCCAACTTCACCGGCTGGCAGCTCCAGCGGGCCGTCGACCTCGCCGAGCACCGGCACCTAAGCCCGCCGGTGACCCTCCAGCCCCAGTACAGCCTGCTGGTCCGCGAGGTCGAATGGGAGCTGGTCCCGGCGTGCCTGGCGTCGGGGATCGGGATCCTGCCGTGGTCGCCTCTCGGCGGCGGGTGGCTGACCGGCAAGTACAGCCGCGAGGAGGTGCCGACCGGGGCGACCCGTCTCGGCGAGAACCCCGAGCGCGGCATGGAGGCCTACGGCCCGCGGGCACGCGAGGAGCGCACCTGGCGGGTGATCGACGCGGTGCGTGACGTGGCGACCGGACGGGGCTCCTCGCTCTCGCAGGTCGCGCTCGCCTGGCTGATGGCCCGCCCGGGGGTGACCAGCGTGATCCTCGGGGCACGTACCCTCGACCAGCTGGCCGACAACCTCGGGGCCGCCGATCTGCGACTGAGCGGGGAGGAGACCGACCGTCTCGACGAGGCGAGCGAGATCCATATCGGCGACTACCCTTACGGCCCGGCAGGCGTCGCCCAACGCCACCGTCCCATCACCGGGGGACGCTGACCGGCGGA
>JAKABK010000095.1 GCA_021796905.1 Actinomycetes bacterium | reverse complement strand
CGATGCGGAGCACGGGGCACAAAACCGGGCTACGCTCCAGAGCTGGGTCGGGGAATGGGCTCCGCGCTGTGTGGACGCCGCCCGACGACTCCAGCCGCTGTGGTCCCAGCCCAACCAGCGCATCCTACGCTTCGAGGACTCCTTCAGCGCTGCAACCGAGCAGTTCCGAACCCAGATAGGCGAACTGGGGCTCAACAGCCCCGAGGAGGTGCGAGCGTGACTACTGCTACGACCACGGAGTTCCGCTCCGACCCGACGGCGTCGGGCATGTGCGGTTGCACGATCATGAACAACCAGGACGGCTACGCCATCGCCCGGGTGATGCAGGGAAAGCCCAACGTGACGGTGAGCGAGTTCCCCTCGATGATCCGGATCGACGCCAAGGGGAGCGTGGTGTTCGACTTCGACGAGATCGGCGAGGCTCTCGGGTACGGCGAGGAGGAGCCGTTCACGCAGGCCAACTTGGAGGAGGTCATGTCCACCCACTACGGGCGCATGATCAACCTCGACGACCGCACCGTGTTCTTCGCCAACCCCGAGGACGCTGCGGAGTACATCGGCTTCGACCTCACGCCGGCTGGCTGAGCGGACAGATGGCGAGGGAGCTGCGCTTCGAGCAGGAGGCCCGCGAGCGGCTACGGGCAGGAGTGGACAAGCTGGCGAACACGGTGCGCGTCACGCTCGGCCCGAAGGGCCGGAACGTGGTGCTCGAGAAGCTCACCGGCACGCCGGTCATCACCAACGACGGGGTCACCATCGCCCGGGAGATCCACCTGCGCGACCCGTTCGAGGACATGGGAGCCCAGCTCGTCAAGGAAGTGGCGACCAAGACCAATGACGTGGCGGGCGACGGGACCACCACGGCGACGGTGCTGGCCCAGGCGATGATCGCCGCTGGAATGGAGGCGATCGCCGCCGGCGCGAACCCGATGCTTCTCAAGCGGGGGATCGAGGCGGCGGTCGCCGAGGTGGTCCCCCGCTTGGAGAAGATGGCGCGACCAGTGGCGGGCAGGGACGAGATGGCGCACGTGGCGGCGATCTCCGCCAACGACGACCCGGTCATCGGTGGGGTGATCGCCGAGGCCCTCGCGACGGTCGGCCCCGAAGGGGCGATCAGCGTCGAGGAGTGGCCCCGCTACGACATGGCAGTCGAGGTCACCGAGGGCGTCACCTACCCCAACGGGTTCCTGTCGCCCTACATGGTCACCGACCAGGCGCGCATGGAAGCGGTGCTCGACGACCCATACATCCTCCTCACCAACGAGAAGCTGGTGAAGGCCCAGGAGCTGATGCCGCTGCTCGACAAGATCATGCGCAGCGAGCGCCGGCCGCTGGTGGTGATGGCGGAGACGGTGGAAGGTAGCGCCCTCGGGATGCTCGTGAGCAACATGGTCCACGGCAACTTCGTTTCGGTCGCGGTGCGCGCCCCCGGCTTCGGCCACCGGCGGATCGCCGAACTGGAGGACCTGGCCGTGCTCACCGGGGGCACGGTCGTCACCGGTGACGCCGGGTCGAGCCTGGCGTCGGCGACCCCCGACCAGCTCGGTCGGGCCCGCAGGGTGACCGTCACCCGGGAGTCGACGACCATTCTCGACGGGGCCGGGTCCCCCGAGGCGGTGGCCGCCCGGATCGAGCAGGTGAGGACCGAGCTCGGGCGCGCATCACAACCGCGGGACCAGGACAAACTTGCCGAGCGGCTGGCCAACCTGGCGGGGCGGGTGGCGGTGATCCGCGTCGGGGCGGCAACACCGGCGGAGCTGAAGGAGAAGCAGCATCGCGTCGAGGACGCCCTGTCGGCCACGCGAGCGGCGGTGGAGGAGGGGATCGTCGCCGGCGGAGGGACCGCCCTCGCCCACGCCGCATCGGCGCTGGACTCCCTCGAGCTGACCGGCGACTACGCCGCGGGCGCCGAGGTGGTGCGCTCGGCGCTCTCGGCGCCGCTGTACTGGATAGCCCGCAACGCCGGTTTCGACGCCGACGAGGTCGTCCGTCGGGTCGAGCGGATGGGGGAGACCGAGGGCCTCGATGCCCTGAGCGGCGAGTACGGGGAGCTACTGGCGGCCGGGGTGGTGGACCCGTTGAAGGTCACCCGGTCGGCACTCGAGAACGCAGCGTCGATCGCCGCCCTCCTGCTCACCACCGACGCCCTCGTGGCCGAGGAGGTGCAACAGGTGACCGGACAGATCCTCGCTCCCGGCTTCGGCGACCTCGCCGAAGGGCTCCCCAGGGCCTCGTCCGACGCGGCGACTCCGGCCTAATGTCTGTTGCCGGTGTTCCCCGGGGCGGGACCGAGCCCCGCAAGCAATCATCGGAGGTCCAGTGAAGGCCCTACGGGTACATGGTTACGGTGAGGCCCCCACGCTCGACGACATCGCCGAGCCAACCCTCCGGGGGCCCCACGACGTGGTGGTGGAGATCGGCGGCGCCGGTCTGTGCCGCACCGATCTGCACATAATCGAGGGCCAGTGGGCCGAGAAGTCGGGTGTCGAGCTCCCCTATGTGATCGGCCACGAGAACGCCGGCTGGGTGAGAGAGGTCGGCTCTGCGGTGAGCAATGTCGCGGCGGGTGACGCGGTCATCTGCCACCCGCTGGCGACCTGCGGGTTGTGCCTGGCGTGCCGGGCGGGCGACGACGTGCACTGCGAGAGCTCTGCATTTCCCGGGATCAGCACCGACGGGGGCATGGCCGAACTGTTGGCGACCAACGCCCGTAGCGTCGTGAAGCTCCCTGCGGGGCTCGAGCCGGCCGACGTCGCCGCCCTCGCCGACGCCGGTCTGACCGCCTACCACGCGGTCCGCAAGGCGGTACCGCTCCTGCGACCGGGCACCCACGTGGTGAGCATCGGCGCCGGCGGCCTGGGCCACATCGGGGTGCAGTGCCTGGTGGCGATGACCGCGGCGGAGGTGACCGTCGTCGACCGCAGCGACGAGGCCTTGGGGCTGGCCCGGGACCTGGGTGCCCATCACACCGTCCGGGCCGGCGGCGACCAGGTGGCCGAAGTCCGCGAGATCACCGGGGGAGGGGCGCAGGTCGTCATCGACTTCGTGGGGGAGAACGGCACGGAGGCCGACGGGATCGCCATGCTCCGGCGTGCCGGCTCCTATTTCGTGGTCGGCTACGGCGGTCATGTGGACGTCCCCACGATCGACATCATCTCGGCGGAGATCAACGTGATCGGGAACCTGGTCGGCAGCTACAGCGACCTGGTGGAGCTGATGGCCCTGGCCGCCGCCGGCCGGGTCAGGCTCCACACCCGTCGCTACCGCCTCGACGACCACGCCGCAGCGATCGCCGACCTCTCCGCCGGCCGGGTGCGGGGGCGGGCGATCCTCGTACCAGGGGGCTGAGCCCGCCGGACCGGCGATCCCGACGAGCCGGGGGCGACTCCCGCCGGCGAGGCCTACCCGTCCGCGCGGGAACGGTCGTGCCGCCGGGTGCGGAGCGCCGGCACGCCGCTCGGCGCTGTCGGCGGGTTCCCGATCGGGGTTCCGGATCGGGGAACCGGTCGGCTCGACCGTCGCCGGCGGGTAGCCGCCGGTACTGGTCGCTCCCGCCGAGGCGGGCCCGATCGGATCGGACCGCCCGGCCTGCATGATCCCCCACTCGGCTCGGTTGTCGCCGGGTCCGACGAAAGCCCGCGGTGACGGCCATCCGCTCGGCGTGGTGGCACCGGATACCTGGCGTGACCGGGAGCGGAGAGCAGCGAGCACAGCGGGGGTGGATCGGCGCGATCGCCGGTGCCGCCACCCTTCTCGCATTCCTGGGGGCGGCGCAGCTGGCCGCCGTCGTCTCCGGGCCATCATCGGCCCCGACGATCGCGATCGGCCAACTGGTGATCGCCCACGTGCCGTTGTGGCTCAAGGATCTGGCCATCACCACCTTCGGGGAGCACGACAAGACAGCGCTCCTCTCGGGGGTCTACGTCGTGGCGGTCGTGGTGGCCGTCGGCCTCGGATCGCTCGGCCGCCGCCGGGTAGCTCTCGCCGGCATCGGGCTGCTCAGTGCGGTGGCGGTGCTCGCCGCGCTGACCCGTCCGACAGCGGGACCGCTGTGGGCGGTCCCGGCGCTCGCCGGCGGGTTGGTGGCCGCAGGGAGCTATTGGTTGCTGACCCGATCGGCGGGTCCCCGAGGGTCCCGCGTGCCGAGCCCCGGCCAACCGGGGTCGCCCGGGGCTGCGGATCGGCTGTCGCGACGGCGTTTCCTCACCCTCGCCGGCAGCGTGACGGCCTTCGGCGCCGCCACCCTCGTCACCGGCCGGACGGTGGTGCGCGGCGCCTACGACGCGGTGGCGTCGAGGGCGGCTGTGGTCCTGCCACGGCCGACCAGCTCGTCCCCGAAGGTCGCCGGCACCAGCTTCGATGTTCCCGGCCTCGATTCCTACATCACCCCCAACGACCGCTTCTACCGGGTCGACACCGCTCTGGTGGTGCCGCAGCTGTCCACCGAGGACTACCGCCTCCGGGTCCACGGAATGGTCGAGCACCCATTCGAGATCGGCTTCGACGAGCTGCTCGCGATGCCGACGGTCGAACGGACCGTCACCTTGGTCTGTGTCAGTGACCCCGTCGGCGGCCCCTACCTCGGCAACGCCCGATGGATCGGGGTCCCGATACGGCACCTGCTGGAGCGGGCCGGGGTCCGCCAAGGGGCCGACCAGCTGTTCATGACCTCGTCGGACGGCATGACCATCGGTGCCGACCTGCGGGCAGCGACCGCCGATGACGCCGCGATGCTCGCGGTCGGGATGAACGGCCGTCCGCTCCCCTTCGAGCACGGGTTCCCGGTCAGGGCGGTGATCCCCGGCTCCTACGGCTACGCCTCCGCCTGCAAGTGGCTCGTCGACATGGAGGTCACCACCTACGAGGCCAGGACCGCCTACTGGGTGCAGCGGGGCTACGACCGGCGGGGAGCGATCCACCTCGAGTCGAAGATCGACACGCCGGCGTCGTTTGCCTCGCTGCACGCAGGAGCGGTCGACGTCGCCGGCTCCGCCTGGCTCCCGGGCGTCGGGATAAGCCGGGTCCAGGTGAAGGTCGACGACGGGGTCTGGCACGACGCGACCCTCGCAGCAGTCGACTCGGTCGACACATGGCGGCTCTGGCGGTGGCGTTGGGACGCCACGCCGGGAACCCACAGCATCACGGTCAGGGCGGTCGACGCCCGCGGCCGGGTGCAGACGGCAGCCTCCTCCGGGGTGGTGCCCGGTGGAGCCACCGGCCTCCAGTCGGTGGTCGTGACCGTCCGCTGAACCCCTCCCACCCCCAACCCAGAAACCCCCCAAGAAAGGTAGCGACATGTTGAAGACCAAGAAGGTGCGCGTCCTCGGAGCAGGTGTCGCGGTCGCCCTGGCGGCGACCCTCTCCGCCTGCGGGTCGGCCGGCACCGCTGCCAAGAGTCCCTCCGGTACCTCGGCGTCGTCGTCGACGAGCTCGTCGGGCACTTCCGGGACCACCAGTGGCACGTCCGGCTCGACGACCGCCAAGGTCGACTTCGGGGCGGCGTGCGCCGCGGTTCCCTCGAGCGGCGCCGGCAGTTTCTCGGGTATGACCAGCGCCCCGGTAGCGACCGCGGCGAGCCACAACCCGGTGCTGTCGACCCTCGTCAGCGCGGTCGAGAAGGCCGGTCTGGCCGACACGTTGAACAACGCCAAGGGGATCACGGTGTTCGCGCCGGACAACTCTGCTTTCGCGGCGGTCCCGAAGTCGACCCTCGACGCCCTGCTCGCCAACAAAGCGGAGCTGACCAAGGTCCTCGAGTACCACGTGGTCGCCGGGCGGATCGCCCCTTCGGCGCTCGCCGGGTCCCACACGACCCTGGAGGGATCGAAGCTGACCGTGACCGGTAGCGGAACCAGTTTCACCGTGAACGGGGATTCGCAGGTGGTGTGCGGCAACGTGCAGACCGCGAACGCCACCGTCTACATCGTCAACCACGTCCTCACCCCGCCGGCCTCGTCCTAGTTCCTCCCGGACCGGTCAGCGTCGCCGGGCGGGGCGGGCGGGGAGGTGCGAGCCGTCCCCTCCCGCACCCGCCCGGCGTGACGCAACAATCCGACGGCGAGAGCCGCGCCCGCCCCCTCCCCGGCCCTGATCCGCAGGTCGAGGAGCGGCTCGAGGCCGAGGGCGGCGAGCACGGCGGCATGCGCCGGTTCCCGGCTCCGCTGCCCGGCAACGAGGTGGGCGGCTACCGCCGGTTCCTCGCCGAGCGCGACCAGGGCCGCGACCGACGTGGCCAGACCGTCGAGGACGACCACCCCGCCGGCGCCGGCCACGCCGAGCACCACGCCGGTGAGGACGGCTATCTCGGGGCCGCCGAGAGCGGCGAGCAGCTCCCGGGCGGTGTGCTCGCGTGGGGGTAGACGGGAAAGGGCGCCCGATACGACCGCCAGCTTGGCGTCGAGGATCGAGCGGTCGGCGCCGGACCCGAGCCCGACGACGTCGCCCGGCGTCGAAGCGAGGAGCGCGGCGGAGAGGGCGGCGGCGACGGTCGTGTTGCCGACCCCGATCTCGCCGAGGGCCACGATCCGCCGGCCCCCGACCTCCGCTCCGAGCGTCCGTCCCGCTTCGAGGAGGCGGTTCGAGATCGCCGGTTCCATGGCGTCGGCACCGACCAGGTCGCCGCGTCCCTCCGGTGCCCGGAGGTCGATCGCCCCCGGGACCGGGCCGCCGGCCACGCCGGCGTCCACCACGAGGACCTCGAGGCCGGCTCCCCGGGCGGCGACCGCCCCCAGGGCCTCGCCGGCGACCGCTGCCCCCACCACCTCGCGGGTCACCGTCACCGGGTACGCCGACACCCCGAGCCGGGCGACGGGATGGTCGGCGGCGGCGATCACCAGGGTGCCGCCGTCGGCGTCGACACCGTGGACCCTGAGGCGGTCGACGGCGGCGTCGAGGACGCCGAGGGAGCGGGGGGTGGAGAGCAGCCGGTCGGCCTCGTCGCGGGCGGCGACCACCGCTGCCCTGCTCGGCGGGGCGACCGACGGGGATGGCGGGGCGAGGTGGGATGTCGGCGGGGCGACCGACGGAGAGGGCTCGGTCGCCAGGACGGGCCCGGTCGGCGTGGCGCCC
>JAKABK010000094.1 GCA_021796905.1 Actinomycetes bacterium | reverse complement strand
CGAGCTCGGGGAGACGACCCTTCCCGAGCTACGCCGACAGGCGTGGGGGCAGCGGATGCCCGACACCGGTCCGAGCCGTCCCCATCCCACCGCCGGCGCAGTATGCGTCGGTGCTCGCAAGATCCTGGTCGCCTACAACCTGTGGCTGGCGGAGGCCGACCTGGTCCGGGCGAGAGAGGTGGCCGCCGAGGTCCGCAGCCCGGGCCTGCGGACCCTCGGACTGCAGGTCGGCGACCGGGTGCAGGTGTCGTGCAACCTCATCGACCCGTGGAGCGTCGGACCCGCGGATGCCTTCGATGCCGTCGCCAGTCGGGTCGCAGTTTCCGGGGCCGAGCTGGTCGGCCTACTGCCCCTCGCCGTCCTGGAGGCGATCCCGGAGTCACGCTGGGCCGCTCTGGGCATCGGTCCCGCGAGCACGATCGAGGCCCGCCTGGAACAGGCGGGCCTCGACGGGGGAAGATCTCATCTCGGGTCCTGAGGCCTCAGGAGGCGGCGCTGCTCACCCTGACGGGGACGGGGCCCGCTCCCAGCCTCACCCGTCTCACCTTGCGCCGCTCGCGTTCGGAGAGGCCGCCCCAGATCCCGAACTTCTCGTTGCGGGAGATCGCGTAGTCGAGGCATTCGTCACGCACCACGCATCCCCTGCACACCTCCTTGGCCTCCCGGGTGGACGCCCCCCGCTCGGGGAAGAACAGCTCGGGGTCGACACCCATGCAGTTGGCCCGGAGCAGCCAGTCCCGGTTCTCCTCCTCTGCGACCCTCGAGATCGGCTTCCAGATGTCGGTCATCGGCTGCTCCCTCCAAGACGCTAGCACCGATGTAACTACAGCACTGTCATTGTCCCCCCTCGGGGGCGTTCGCGCAAGTGGTGATCCCCGGGAGCTGGAGGCGGGGTCGGACGGTCGGACCGGGGGGTCGGGGGGCGGGGCTGGGATGACCCGGTGGTCGGCGAGGAAGATCCCAGCTACTCGGGTCCCGCCCCCGGGGGCCGGGCGGAGCGGAGGCGCACGAACCCCGGACCAGGGCGGGCCGGGAGCCTCAGGCGCTGCGCCGGCGCCGGGCCCGCTTCTGGTCGAGGAAGTCGACCAGCACGTAGTCGCCGAGGGTGTCGGGGGTGGTGAAGAAGACCCGCCCCCGGTTGATCTCGGCGAGACGTTCCACGAAGCGGCACAGGTCCGGGGTGGCGTCGAGCACGAAGGTGTTGATCGTCACCCCCTCCCGGGTGCAGGCCAGCACCTCGGCGACGGTGCGGTCGATCGTCTCACGCACCGGCGGGTAGTTGAACAGCACCTCACCGTCGTCGAGCAGGTGCGCGGTCGGCTCGCCGTCGGTGATCATGAACACCTGCTTGGTGCCGCCCTGGCGGGCGAGCATCCTCCGGGCGAGCAGGAGCGCGTGGTGCATGTTGGTGCCGTAGCTGTAGTCCCACGACACCTCGGGCAGCTCTGCCGGGCTCAGCTCACGAGCCCTTTCCCCGAAGCCGACCAGGCCCAGGTAGTCGGTCGGGTACTGCCCCGATATCAAGGCGTGCATGGCCATCGCCACCTTCTTGGCGGCGAGGAAGTTACCCCGGAACTCCATCGACAGCGACAGGTCGAGGGCGAGCACCGTCGCAGTCCGGGTGAGGGACTCGGTGCGCTCGACCTCGAAGTCCTCGGGGGCGAGCCTGACCGGCGTGCCGGCCCCGCTGCGACCGATGCCGTTGCGGACGGTCCGCTCGATCGACAGGTTCCAGGGGTCACCCCACTCGTAGGCCTTGGTCTCGTAGGTGCGTTCGTGACCGGTACCGACGGTCTCGGCGGAGTGACGGCCCATCCGGTCCTTGACCAGGCGGGTGAACAGGTCGTCGAGGGCGTTGCGTCCGACGGCCCGCAACCCCCTCGGGGTCAGCTCCAAACGGCCCTCGCGCCGCTCGGCGAGCCCGGCGTCCTGCAAGGCCCTGGCGACCCGGGCGAGCTGCTCGAGACTGCGGGCCGCGTCGTCGTCGAGGAGCTGGGCGGCCCGTTCCACGTCGATCTCGGCCAGGGCAGCCGGGTTGTCCGCGCCGGACATGATCGCCTCCAGCTGGTCGAGCTCGCCGATCCGGTTCATCAGCTCCGCTGCCTGCCCGAGCCCGAGAGGGTCCCCGTCCCCGCCCGAGCCCCGGCTGCGGTCCCAGCCCATCTGGGGGAAGGCGCCCCGCAGGTTGGCCCCGAGGCGCTCCATCTGCCAACGCAGGTCCATGTCCTCGAGCAGGGCGTCGGAGAGGGCCTGCAGCTCGGCGCGCTGATCGGGGCTCATCGACGCCAGCAGCTGGCTCATCGCTGCCATCTGCGCGGCGAGGTCCTCGAGCAGCTCGTCGAGTGTCTGGGGGTTGCCGGGGAACATGTCCCCGTAGCGCTCCATGAGCTCCTCGAACATCCGGTCGGTGTCGTGCCCGGCGGCCCGCTCCTCGAGGATCCGGTTGAGGGCGTCGATCATGTCCTTGTTGCGCTGCAGCGCCTCGGGTGAGATGTCCGACATCGCGGAGCGCATCCGCTCGAAGTGCGCCGAGAGCATCTCGGAGCGCAACTGCTCGACCAGCTCGGCGTAACGCCTCCCGGCGTCGGCGTCGCTCCAGTCGTAGGACTGGAGCTCCTTCAACCTCCCGGCCAGGTCGGAGGGCAGGAGGTCGAGGCGCAGACCGGCCTCGGCGGCGGCGTCGGAACGGTCCCGGTCCCCGCCGGCCTCCCGGGCCTGCCGGTAGGCGTCGTCGAGCGCCGCCCGCTCCTGGTCGAGGATCTCCTCCAGGCGGCGAGCGGCGTCAGCCAGGGGGGAGCCGATGTCGTGGCTGTCGAGCAGCTCCTGGCGCCGCCGGCGCACCTGCTCGAGCAGCTCCCGCAATCCCGAGACCCGGGCCCCGTTGCGGTCCCGGAAACCGCGCTGCAACAGACGCCGGAGGGCGTGGTTGAGCTCCCCGTGGTAGATCAGCTCGTCGGTCAGCTCCCGGAAGGCGTCGTCGGCGCCGTACTCGAAGCCGACCTGGGTCCCATCCCAGCGCGAGTAGCTGAAGCGAGCCATACCCCCAAGCTAACGGCGCGAGCCGGGAACCCGTGCCGGGGGGCCGGGTGCCCCTGGTCGTGCCGGTAGACCCCACCCCCCGAGCGGGCACGGCGCGACGACGATCCCGCCGTGGGCCGCGCTCAGCTCTCCGTCCGGGGCCTCCTCGGGGTGTGCCGGGCGGTGAGCGTGCCGACGACGAGCACCAACAGGCCGTAGATCCCGAGCGCGCCGGTCGCCGCCGGTCCGAACGCGGCGGCAGCGATACCCGCCGCGACCGCGAAGTCGCGCATCGCCACCGGGAGCACGAGCCCGGGCCGCCCGGACCGCTCGACGCCGGCAGCGACCGCCGCCCCGAGCAACCCGGAGCCGGCGAGGAAGGCGGCGAGCAGCCCGGCGGCACCCAGGTAGACCACCTCCAGGTGGACCTGGCTGGCCACCTCCCAGAGCAGGACCAGCAGCGACAGGCCCCCTGCGACCCGCATGGCACCGACGATGGGCTCCCGGTCCCCCGAGAGGCGGCGGAGCAGCACCCCGACCGCGAGAGGCGCGGCGACGACCACCGCCAGGGTGCCGAGCAGTCCCATCCCCGACGAGGCGACCGGCCCGCCGGCGAGCAGGGCCAGGACCGGCCCGGCGGCGAGGACCGTGACGACGCTCGAGGCTACGAGGAGGGCGGCGGCGACCGGGACCTCGCCGCCGGCGAGGGCGGTGAGAGCGAGGGAGGCGACCTCGGGCGGGGCGACACCGACCGACAACACCGCGTCGCGTACCGCGCCGGTCGCCGCGCGGGAGATACCCCAGGCGAGCAGCGGGAGGCACACGCTGCCGACGGCGAGAGCGGCGACCAACCGGCCGAGGCGGACCGTGACGCTCCGGGCCCCCGCCAGGTCGACCGCGAACCCGGCGGTCAGCACCAGCACGGCGAGGGTCGGGTCGATCGCCCCTCGGGCGTCGAGGTTCCGGCCGGTCGCCGGCAGGGCGGCGCCGACAGCCCCGACCGCCAGGACCGCCGCCACCAGCCGGTCGTCGAGCCAGTCGGCGGTACGGACCGCGACGCTCCGAGTGGGGCTCGCGGGACCTGGCGTCCCGGCGACCCCGGCCGCTTGCGCCCGGCGCCCGACCCCCCTGCGCGGCCCGGCCACGCGCCCTGCTCGTCGCCCGCGGCCTGCAAGGTGGCGCATGGAGAGATCGGGTCAGGAACGGGCGCGGTAGATGTCGGGGTGGTCGGTCGGGCTGCTCGGAGCCCCGACGCAGACAGTAGCCAGCCCGGCTGTCCGGGTCGACCACCGCAACCCGACACCACCCCGGTCGGCTACCCTCACCGAAATATGAACCTCCCCTCATACGTCGAGACGGCCGATTCCTGTTCGGTCCGGATGGTCGACGTGGCGAGGGTGGAGGCGGTGAGCTCGACCCTCCCCGGGGAGGGGGAGCTGGTCGACCTGGCCGAGGTCTTCGGCCTGCTCTCCGACCGACGCCGGCTGCGGCTCATAGCCGCGCTGCTCCCCGGCGAGCTGTGCGTCTGCGACCTGGCCGCCGCGACCGGGGCGAGCGAGTCGGCGACCAGCCACGCTCTGCGCATCCTCAGAGCCCATCGGGTCGTGAGCGTCAGGCGCTCGGGGCGGATGGCGTTCTACTCGTTGGCCGACGGTCACGTCCGCACCCTCGTCGAGGTCGCCATCGCCCACTTCATCCCCGGCGAGCCGGCCGGCGCGGCCGACGCCGACGCCGTGCACGGCCCGGCCGGACTGGCGGCGGGCGGGTCGTGAGCCACGCCCACCACCACGGCGGGACCGACGTCGACGTCCGGTTCCTGGTCGGGGCGCTCGGGCTGATCGCCGCCTTCATGGTCGTCGAGGTCGTCGCTGCGGTCCTGTCCGGCTCGCTGGCGTTGCTCGCCGACGCCGGCCACATGCTCACCGACGTGGCCGCCCTCGCGGCGAGCGTATGGGCTGCCCGCCTCGCCACCCGCCCGGCGCAGGGGATCTGGACCTACGGGTTCGCCCGGGCCGGGATCCTCTCCGCCGCCGGCAACGGGGTGACCCTCGTCGTCATCGCCGCGGTGATCGTCGTCGAGGCGGCGAGGCGGCTCGTCACGCCTCCCCCGGTGGACGGCCCGGTCGTGCTCGGCGTCGCCCTCGCCGGCATGGTCGTCAACCTGGCCGCCACCGCGCTGCTCTCCCGTGCGGGGCGTTCCGAGCTCAACGTCCGGGGGGCCTTCGTGCATGTCGCCACCGACCTGTTCGGCTTCCTCGGCACCGCCCTCGCCGGCCTCGTGATAATGCTCACCGGTTGGGCGAGAGCCGACGCCGTCGCCTCGCTGGTCGTGGCCGCCCTCATGCTCGCCGCCGCGTGGGGGCTCCTGCGCGACGCCGGGCGGATCCTCCTGCAGGCCGCCCCCGGGGACTTCTCGCTCGAAGAGGTCCGGGCCCACATCGGCGAGGTCGAGCACGTCCTCGGGGTCCACGACCTGCACGCCTGGAGCGTCGGGTCCGACCGGCCGACCCTCTCGGCGCACGTGGTCGTGGAGGACCGCTGCTTCGAGTCGGGGCACACGCCCCGGATCCTCGACGCCCTCCAGGCCTGCCTCGGGGAGCACTTCGACGTCGAGCACTCCACCTTCCAGCTCGAGCCGGGCGGTCACGTCGACCACGAGCACGCCGGCCACCCCTGAGCAGCCGGCGGGATCAGGCCTCCATCACGACCGGGACGATCATCGGGCGCCGGCGGGTCCGCTCCGAGACGAACTTCCCGAGCGCCTGGCGGGCCGCCCGCTTCAACGCCTCGGGCTCCACTGCCGCCGCCCCGCCGAGGTCCTCCAAGGCGGCCAGCACCCGCCGACGGGCCTCGTCCAACAGCTCCTCGGCCTCGGGGGCGTACACCCAGCCCCGGGTGATGATCTCCGGGCCGGTCACGATCTCGCCGCTCTTGGTGTCGACGGTGAGCACCACCATCACCACCCCCTCCTCGGCCAGGGCCTTGCGGTCCCGCAGCACGCCGCTGCCGACGTCGCCGACGATCCCGTCGACGTAGAGGTAGCCGGCGGGGACCTCCCCGACGAAGTCGATGCTCTCGTCGGTCAGCTCCACCACGTCCCCGTCCTCCGCGAGCAGGATCCGCGCGGCCGGCACCCCCATCTCCGCGGCGAGCTGGGCGTTGTGGGTGAGGTGACGGAACTCGCCGTGGACCGGGATGAAGCTCGCGGGGCGCAGGACCGAGTGCAACAGGCGCAGCTCGTCGCGCATGGCGTGACCGCTCACGTGAACGTCGGCGAGCCCGGAGTGGACCACTTCGGCACCGAGACGGCACAAGCCGTCGATCACCTTGCCGACCGAGGTCTCGTTGCCGGGGATCGCGTGGGAGGACAACACCACCAGGTCGCCCTCCCCCACACTGATCCGCCGGTTGTCGTTGGCTGCCATCAAGGTGAGCGCCGACATCGGCTCGCCCTGCGAACCGGTCGAGATCACACAGACCCGCTCCGGGGGATAGCCGCCGATGGCGTCGATGTCGACGAGTGACTTGTCGGGTATGTCGAGCAGGCCCATCGAGCGGGCCAGGGCCACGTTCTTGCCCATCGAGCGACCGAGGGTGGCCACGATCCTGCCCTCGCCGATCGCAGCGTTGGCGATCTGCTGGATCCGGTGGATGTGGCTCGCGAAGCACGCGACGATCACCCTCTTGTCGCGGTGGGCGGCGAAGAGGTCGGCGAGCACCCGCCCGACGCTGCTCTCGGACTTGGTGTGGCCCTCCTCCTCGGCGTTGGTCGAGTCGCAGAGCAGGAGACGCACCCCCTCCCCGTCGGAGATCGCACCCAGGTGGGCGAGGTCGGTGGTCCGCCCGTCGACCGGCGTCAGGTCGATCTTGAAGTCCCCGGAGTGCACGATCACCCCTTGGGGGGTGTGGAACGCGGTGGCGAAACCGTGCGGGACCGAGTGGGTCACCGGGATGAACTCCACGTCGAAAGGCCCGATCCTGCGCCGCTCGCCGTCCTCGACGGGGATCAACGTCGTGCGGCCGAGCAGGCCCGCCTCCTCGATACGGCTGCGGGCCAGTCCGAGTGACAGCGCCGAGCCG
>JAKABK010000093.1 GCA_021796905.1 Actinomycetes bacterium | reverse complement strand
GGCAAGACCACCCTGCTGCGCATGATCGCGGGTCTCGAGGACATCAGCGGGGGAGCGCTCAAGATCGGCGACAAGGTCGTCAACGACCTCGGTCCGAAGGAGCGGGACATCGCCATGGTGTTCCAGAACTACGCCCTGTACCCGCACATGACCGTCGCGGACAACATCGGTTTCGCCCTCAAGCTGCGCAAACTGCCGAAGGCGGAGATCGAACGGAAGGTGAAGGAGGCGGCCGAGATCCTCGGGCTCACCGAGTGGCTCGACCGCAAGCCCGGCCAGCTGTCGGGTGGCCAACGCCAGCGGGTGGCGATGGGCCGGGCGATCGTGCGGGAACCATCGGTGTTCTTGATGGACGAGCCGCTCTCCAACCTCGACGCCAAGCTGCGGGTCCAGATGCGCGCCGAGGTCAGTCGCATCCAACGTCGGCTCGGGGTTGCCACCGTCTACGTCACCCACGACCAGGTCGAGGCGATGACCATGGGCGACCGTGTCGCGGTCATGCGCGACGGCATCCTCCAGCAGTGCGCCGACCCCCAGACCCTCTACGACCACCCCGACAACATCTTCGTCGGGGCCTTCATCGGCTCACCGGCGATGAACCTCTACGAAGCGGTCCTCGACCAGGGCGCAACCGGCCTCGCCCTCGGCTCGCAACGAGTCGAGCTGCCCGAGACGGTCCGGGTCGCCCATCCCGCTCTCGCCGGGTACGGCGGCAAGCAGCTCGTTATCGGCCTGCGCCCCGAGCACCTGCCCGCAGCGGGGGACGCGAACGGCAGCAACGTGATCGAAGGCGACATCGACCTGGTCGAGGCGCTCGGCAGCGAGCTATTGGTCCACTTCAGCATCGACGCCAACCGGGTGGTCGCCGAGGGGGCCCTCGAAGCCGACGAGGTCGCGGTGCGAGGCGGCGAGGGTGTCGCCCGGGTCGACCCGCGGGCCCCGATGAAGCCCGGCTCCCGCGGGCGCTTCGAGGTCGACACCGAGCGGATGCAGTTCTTCGACCCGGCGAGCGGTGCCGCCATCTGGGCCTAGAGGTGCTGCGAACAGCCGGCGGGCGCGGGCGTCACCGCCCGGCCCGCCGGTGGTGGGCACCCATCCGCCGGCGGATCAGCTCCCGCCGGGCCTGCAGCTCCCTATAGGTGAGCCGGTCCACGTCGGAGGTGACGCCGATCGCCGCCCGCACGCCTTCCAGGTCGACCGGGTTGTCGCGCGGGTCGATCCCGATGTCCCCGGCGATCTGCTGGCCGTGGCGCATCGTGAAGTAGGTGGCGATCCTCGTGATCTCGGCGAACAGGTCGACGTCGGGGGCGAGCGTCGCCAGGGCCCCGTCGACGAACAGCATGTCCTTCACGAACAGCATCAAGACCTTGGGGAAGCGGGCCCCGTAGGCGAGGAGGCGCTTGGTGACCTCCCGCACCTCGGCGAGCAGCTGCTCGGGGTCCATGGTGGTCGGGTCCTCGGTGGGCTGGTCGAGCCCGAGGTCGGCGATGACCGCGTCGAGGTCGGTGTCGGGTGGCAGGGCCCCGAGGTCGCGTAACGCGCCGAGCTGCATCCGGGGATCGTTGAGGCTTCCGCCCATGAGCATCCGGAGGAACGCCAGGCGGCGGGGCTCGTCCAAGCGGCCGGTGATGCCGTAGTCGAGCAGCGCCACCCGCCCGTCGGGCTGAACGAACAGGTTCCCGCCGTGCAGGTCGCCGTGGAACACCCCGTGGAGGGTGGCGCCCTCGAGGAACGAGATGATGAGAGCCCGCACCACTTCCTCGGTGTCGATCCCGGCGCGCCGCATCCCCTCCACGTCGTCGAACGAGAAGCCTTCGAGGCGCTCCATCACCAGGACCCGCCTGGTGACCAGGCGTGGGTGGGGTCGGGGCACCACCACCGAGCGCTGGCCGCTCGTCGCGAGCACCCGCGCGACATCGAGCATGTTGGCGGCTTCGAGGCGGAAGTCGAGCTCCTCCAAGATGGTCTCTGCGAACAGCTCGACCAGGGCCGGCGGGTTGGCGAGGGCGGCGACCGGGATCCGACCGATCAGCGCCGGGGCGATCCAGCTCATCGCCGCCAGGTCCCGGCGCACGACCTGTGACACAGCGGGCCGCTGGACCTTCACCACGACAGCCTCGCCGGTCGACAAGGTGGCGGCGTGCACCTGGGCGATCGACGCCGCGGCGAGGGGTCGGCGCTCGAAGGAGGAGAACACCTCCCCCAACCGGCGGCCGAGATCGGACTCCACGACGTCCCGGACATCCTCGAAGGACTCGGGCGGGACCTGGTCGCGCAGCAGTCGCATCTCCGAGACCAGCTCGGTGGGGAACAGGCCCTCCCCGGAGGAGATGATCTGGCCGAGCTTGATGTAGGTCGGACCGAGCCGCTCGAAGCCGCGCCGCAGGCGCCGGGACACCCCCGCCCGGCTGATCGAGGAGTCGTCGCGACGCCGGGAGCGGGGGAGGTCCAGGAGGCGCCAGGCGGCGAGCGCGGCGCCCAGCTCGGCTCCGGTGCGCACCACCCGTCCGACAGGCGGGACCCGTCTGCGGCGCAGCAGTCGAGGCACCTGCGCCGCGACCTCGGAGCGGAGCGGGTCGATCCCGACCATCCAGGTCAGGTCCTCGGCGTCGAGCACCCACGGACCGTTCGAGCTGAACGCCCCGAAGGCGAGATCCGCCGGGCCTCCGAGCTGCGCGGGTCGGGGGCCGCCCGGGCTGTCAGCAGGCGAGGTGCTGGTCGTATCGGGCGCTCCGGGCACCCGGAGCAAGCTAGGCGAAGCGCGGAGCTTCGGCGTGGCGCAGCGCTGCGCTCAGTGCCGGGCGGCGAGCGCCTTGGTCAGCTTGGCAGCGGTGTCCTTGGGGCTCACCTTGTACCAGACCTCCTCGAGTCGGCCGTCGGCTCCGACGAGGAACGCGGAACGCTCGATGCCCATGTACCTCCTCCCGTACATCGAGCGCTCGACCCACACCCCGTACGACTCGGCCACGGAGTGGTCCGGGTCGGAGAGGAGAGCGAAGGACAAGGAGTGCTTGTCCCGGAACCGGGTGAGCCGATCGGGCGGGTCGGGGCTGATCCCGACAACGGCGGTGTCCCCGATCCTGTCCAGGATCGCCTGCAGACCGAGCGCCTGGGTGGTGCAGCCGGGGGTGTCGGCCTTGGGGTAGAAGTACACTAGGACCGGGCGTCCCGAGAGCCCGGTGAGGGAGACCTGTCCGCCGCTCTGGTCGGTGAGGGTGAACTGGGGGGCGGGGTCGCCGACACTGAGAGCCATGGGCACGCATCGTAGGGCTGGGTTGGACCGCCCGCCCCGGTGCACGCCGAGCGCGCTCCCTAGGGTGCAGAGATGGGCGAGCATTCGCGGACCCCTGACGCCCCCACACCGAGCACAACGAGGGAGACGACCGTGGACGACGTGGACCGTGACCTGGTGAGGCTGCTGGTCGCCGACGCCCGGCTGACCTACCAGCAGCTGGCCCAGAGCGTGCACCTGAGCGCCAACAGCACCGCCGACCGGGTCCGCCGGCTCCGGGCGTCAGGGGTGATCTCCGGCTACCACGCCGCGCTCGACCTGGCCAGCCTCGGGCGCAACCTGTTCGCGGTGACCGACGTCAGGTTGAAAGAGACCGAGGCGCGCCTGCGCTTCGAGTCGGACCTGGAGGGCGTGCCGGCGGTGCTCGGCGCCCTGCACACCACCGGCGAGTACGACTACCAGCTGCGGATCGCTAGCGCCGGCACCGCGGACCTGGAGGCGGTGCTCGACACCCTCCGCCGGCTCGGGGCGGCCGAGCACCACTCTCGGATCGTGTTGAGCGAGAGGGTCTACGACCCGGCGCGCCTGCTCGACGCCTGAGACCTCCGTGGGCTGGCGGTGGACCGGCTGCCGAGCGCGCCTGCGGGCTTGGTGGCTGCCCGGTTGCCCCCCGAGCCCGGCGAAGCCTTGCCGACGGTGCGCTGGCCGCGGCCCTGGCCGCGCCCCCGCTCGGCGCCGCGAGGGGACCGGGCCGTTCCGGCTGGCGTCGAGGACGCGACCTTCGGGCGGGGCGGGGCCACCGGGAGGGAGGCCAGGTCCGGTTCGACGGTCCGGCCCGGATGGCCGAGCTGGCGCTGGAGGGAGGCGACGTCGCTGGCGACCTCCGGGGTCACCAGGGTGACGACGACCCCGTCGGCTCCGGCCCGTCCGGTGCGCCCGGAGCGGTGGGTGTAGTCCTTGGCCTCCCCGGGGGGGTCGAAGTGGACGACCACCCCGACCCCGTCGATGTGGATCCCGCGGGCGGCGACGTCGGTGGCGACCAGCGCGTCGACGCTACCCCCGGCGAAAGCGGCGATCGCCCGGTCCCGCTGGGGCTGGGAGCGGCTCCCGTGGACCGGGGCGGCGGTCACCCCGGCGGCCTCCAGTCTGCGGCACACCCGGTCCGCTCCGTGGCGGGTGCGGCAGAACACCACCGCCGGTGCGTACGCCTTCACCAGTGCTGCGGTCAGCGAGGTCCGCTCGTCACGGGTGGTCCGCCACCACAGGTGGGTCACGTCCCCGGTCGACTCCACCGTGCCGGCGACCTCGTGGCGGGCCGGGTCGGTCAGGTACCGCTTAACGAGCACATCGACGTCCCCGTCGAGGGTCGCGGAGAACAGCAGCACCTGGCGGTCCGGCCCGACCCGGTCGAGCAATCGGCGCACGGCGGGCAGGAAGCCCATGTCGGCCATCCGGTCGGCCTCGTCGAGGACCGCCCAGCGCACCTGGCCGAGCTCGACGTCGCCCTGGGTGAGCAGGTCCTCGAGGCGGCCGGGGCAGGCGATCAGCACGTCGACCCCCTTGCGGAGAGCCTGTTTCTGCTGGTGGTAGCCGACCCCGCCGTAGACGGTGGCCAGCCGGGCCCCGACCGCTTCGGCGAGCGGGGAGAGCACGGCGCTGACCTGGGCGGCCAGCTCACGGGTCGGGAGCAGGATGAGAGCCTGCGGCTTGCGGGGCTCGCTCCAGCGGTCGGCGGCGGCGAGCCCGGCGAGGATCGGCAGCCCGAAGGCGAGGGTCTTGCCCGATCCTGTCGGTGCCTTGCCGCACAGGTCCCGGCCGGCCAGGCCATCACGCAGGGTGGCTTCCTGGATCGGGAACGGCTGGGTGATGCCCTGGCGGGCGAGGGTGCTGACGAGGGCCTCGGGCAGGCCGAGGGCGGCGAAGGTCGCGGTGATGGGAGGCTCCAGTGGCCGTGGGTGAAGCGGGCCAGTGGTTGGGGCCCCGCCGGCGTCGGTGCCGGCGACCGCAGGCAGTTGTCCGGCGGCGACGCCGGTACGCTACCAGCCGGGGCTCGTAGACTGACACGAGCCGAGTGTGACCTGCGCCTCGGTCCGCACGAAGGGGGAGCGATGACCTCGACCGAGCCCGGCTTCCGGCCCCGCACCGGGAAGCTGCGGATCCCGACCCCGCCGAGCTTCGACGACCCCGCCGACGAGCGCCGGCACCGCAAGGAGCGTCTCGCCGGCGCCCTGCGCATCTTCGGGCGTTTCGGCTTCTCCGAGGGGGTGGCCGGCCACATCACCGCCCGGGACCCCGAGCTCACCGACCACTTCTGGGTCAATCCCTTCGGGATGAGCTTCCGTCACGTGCGGGTCTCGGACCTGATACTCGTCGACCACCACGGCGAGGTGGTCCAAGGCGACCGCCCGGTGAACCGGGCGGCGTTCGTCATCCACTCCGCGATCCACCAGGCCCGGCCCGACGTGGTCGCCGCGGCCCACGCTCACTCGGTGCACGGCAAGGCGTGGGCCGCGCTCGGCCGCCCCCTCGACCCGATCACCCAGGACGCCTGCATGTTCTACGGGGACCATGTGGTGGTCACCGAGGGTGGCGGAGCGATCGTCCTGGACGAGAGCGGCGGAAAGGCCCTCGCGGCCGGCCTCGGAGCCCACAAGGCGGCGATCCACCGCAACCACGGGCTGTTCACCGTCGGCCAGAGCGTCGACGAGGCGGCGTGGTGGTTCATCACAATGGAGCGCTCCTGCCAGGCCCAGATCCTCGCGGAATCGGCCGGCCGGCCCCACCTGATCGACGAGGCCGATGCCCGCTACACCTTCGAGCAGACCGGGTTCCCGCTGGCCGGTTGGTTCAGCTTCCAGCCGCTGTGGGACGAGATCGTGCGCAGCGACCCGGACCTGTTCGACTGACCACCTGTCCGACCGACCACCTGTCCTACGGGGCACCTCTCGGACAGCGACGGGCTCCGGTCTCCTCCGGTCAACTGTAGGTGAGGGTAAGGGGGTTGGAGCGGCCCGCCTCGGTCGTGACGACCAGCTCGACGCTGCCCTTGTGGCCCAGATCCGGGATCCGCACCCGGCAGGTGGTCTCGCTCGGGCAGCTGATACCGGCGGCTGCCGACCCGACGGTCGCGGTGATCTGGTCGTCGGCGCTGTAGAAGTTCTTGCCTGTCACGGTGACCGTCTGGCCTGCGGCGGCCGTCGTGGGCGTGACCGCGGCGAGCACGGGTGCGGGACCTCCGGCGCCGCCCGTACCGGTGGTGGTGGACGTAGTCGTCCCGGTGGTGGATGTCGTCGCGGTGGTGGTCGAGGTCTGCACCGTCGTGGTCGTCCCGATCGTCGTGGACGTGGTGGATGTCGGCACGGTCGTCGTCGTCGTGGTGGTGGCCGAGGTCGGCACCGTCGTGGTGGTCGCCGGCACGGTGGTGGTCGCGTCCGCGGCTGGTAGTGAGGTCGTCGCGGGGGTCGCGCTCCTCGCTCCGCCGGTCGTGGTCGTCGAGCCCCCCGACCCCAGGGTCGCCGCAGTGGGGGAGTGGCGGGTGCCGGCGAGGGCGGCGACCACCGCCACGGCGACGGCGAGGACCGCAACGGCGGCAGTGGCGACCAGGGCAGCGTTGCGCCGCCGTCCGGCGGTCTTCTCTGCTCTGACGGGAACCGCCGGCCGCCCGGTGGTCCCGTCGGGCTCCGGAGCGGGGGTTGGCGTGCCGGGGCCCCCCGGCGCAAGGTCGTCGAAGCGGACGACGGTCGCATCGTCGGCTCGTCCGGCTCGGCGCCACCCGGCGTCCGCAGCGACCGGGGGGGTGCCGATCGGAGGCGTCGGCGGCTCCGCCGGCGCCGATCGGTCGGCAGGTGGGCGGGTTGTGGCAGGTGGGCGGGTTGTGGCAGGCGTGCGGGG